>JAYRJH010000022.1:0-15899 GCA_041906415.1 Sphingomonas sp.
GAAGCGATCAACATCGAGTTCGAGAACGAAATCTCGGCGGAGCAGGCGCAGAAGATTCTCCGCGAGGCCCCCGGCGTGATGCTGGTCGACAAGCGCGAGGACGGCGGATACGTCACCCCGATCGAATGCGTCGGCGATTACGCCACCTTCATCAGCCGCGTGCGCGAGGACCCGACCGTGGAGAACGGCCTGTCCTTGTGGTGCGTCAGCGACAACCTCCGCAAGGGCGCGGCGCTGAACGCGGTGCAGATCGCGGAGCTGCTCGGCCGCCGGCACCTGAAGAAGGCCGCGTGACGATCACCGGCGGCTGCCGCTGCGGCGCGTGCCGCTGAGCTTGCGCTCGACGCGCTGCCGCCGGTCTATTGCTGTCATTGCACGGATTGCCAGCGTTGGTCGGGCAGCGCGTTCAGCGAGCAGGCGGTGATCCCCGATGGAGCGCTAACCGTGACCGGCCCGGTGATCGAGTTCACCCTCCCCACGCCGAGCGGCGCGAAGACGCACCAGCGCGCCTGCGGCATCTGCCGCACGCGGCTGTGGAACACCAACAGCAGCCGTCCGGGCATCGCCACGGTCCGTGCCGGCACGCTCGACGACAACCGAATGCTCGTGTCGCGCGCGCATATGTGGGTCAGAAGCAGGCAATCGTGGGTGGTGCTGCCCGAAGGCACGCCGCAATGGCCTGAGACGCCGCCGATGGAGGAACTGGTCGCCGCGCTCGCCCGCTGAAGGTGTTTCCACTCATTCCGAGTGGACCACCTCCATCTTGCCCCTGGGCTTGCGCAGGATCAGCACCAACGGCACGGCGGCGATGCTGATCCAGCTCATCAGGTAGAAATCATCGACATAGGCGATCATCGCCGCCTGCTGGTTCACCATCGAATCCGCGAAGGAGAAGATGGTGTCCGCCAGCGAGCCGAACTGGTCGATCTGACCCACGCTGATCCCCGGCAGCTTGTCCTGGGTCACATGCTGGACGAGATCGGAATGGCTCACCTGGATGTTGCGCGCGAGCAGCACCGACACCATCGAGATGCCCGCCGACTGGCCGACCGAGCGCATCAGGTTGAGCAGGCTCGCGCCGTCGGTGCGATATCGGTTGTCGAGCGTGGCGAAGGCCAGCGCGTTCATCGGCATGAACACCATGCCCATGCCCATCCCCTGCAGGAAGCCGGAGGTGATGACCGGCCAATAGTTCATCTGCAGATCGAACCCCGCCATCCAGCGCAGCGAAACCGCGAATGTGACCAGGCCCGCCATGATGACCCAGCGCGTATCGAAGCCGCGCGTCATGAGCTGTCCGGAGAACCACATGGTGAACAGCACGCCCACGCCGCGCGGAGCCATCATCAGGCCGGTGTCGATCACCGGATAGTTGAACAATTGCTGGAGCATCGGCGGCAGCAGCGCCATCGGCGCCATGGTGGTGATGCCGATCATCACCATGAAGAACATGCCCGTCACCAGGTTGCGGTTGCCGAACAGGTGGCGATCGAACAGCGGCTTCTTCGCGGTGGCGAGGTGGACGATGCCCATCCAGGCGAAGGCGATGGCGATCAGCCCCTCGATCACGATCTCCCAGCTCGAGAACCAGTCCTTGTTCTGCCCGCGATCGAGCATGAGCTGGAAGGAGGCGACCGCGATGCCGACGAATAGGAAGCCCGCCCAGTCGAACGACCTCTCCGCCTTGGGCCGCGAGGGCAGCAGGAACCACAGGATCGCGAAGGTCAGCGCGCCGACCGGCACGTTGACGTAGAACACCCAGCGCCAGTTGTAGCTTTCGGTGAGCCACCCGCCGATCACCGGCCCCATGATCGGGCCGACCATCACGCCCATGCCCCACACGCTCATGGCGCGCGCGGCGCGCTCGGGCGGGTTGATGTCCAGCATCGAGGTTTGCGACAAGGGGTTGATGAAGGCCGCGAATATCCCCTGGAAGACGCGGAAGACCACCATCTCCTCAAGGCTGACGGCCGTGCCGCACGCCATCGAGGCGAGGATGAAGCCGCCCACCGCGATCAGGAACAGGTTGCGGCTGCCCAGCCGGTCCGAGAGCCAGCCGGTGGAGGGAAGCGCGATCGCCGTGGCGACGATATAGCTCGTCAGCACCCAGGTGATCGTGTCCGCCGTCGCGCCGAGGCTGGTTTCCATGTGCGGCAGCGCGACATTGGCGATCGTGGTGTCGAGGATCTGCATGATCATCGCACCCATCACGCCCACCGTCAGCACGCCGCGATGCTTCACCGGCAGCAGCGGCTGGCTGAGCCGTTCCCCTTGCGCGTTGCCCGAAGGCGCTGCGGCGGCGGATGCCATCAGCGGCCTTTCGTGTCGATCGTCACGTCGGTGGAAAGGCCGGCGATCATCGCCCGCGGCGGGGTGCCGTCGATCGCGATGCGCACGGGCACGCGCTGCGTAACCTTAACCCAGTTGCCGGTCGCGTTCTGCGCCGGGAGGACGGAGAATTCGCTCCCCGTTCCCGCGCCGATCGACTGGACATGGCCCTTCACCTTCAGCCCCGGATAGGCGTCGAAGGTCATTTCCGCCGGCTGGCCGACGCGCATGTGGTTGAGGTCCGTTTCCTTGAAATTGGCCTCCACCCAGGCCTGCTGGCTCACCACGAGGCTGAGCGCGGGCACGCCGGAGGGGGTGACGTTGCCCACCTGCAAACGCCCCGTCTGGCTGACGATGCCGTCCTTGGTGGCGCGCACGGTGGTGCGCTCCAGATCGTAGGCGGCCTTCTCGCGCTTGGCGATCGCCACCTGGATCGCGGCGGGGCCGCTGCCTCCGCCGGAGCCGAGTTGCTGCCGGGCCCGCGCCGCCGAGGCTTCGGCCGTGGCGAGCTTGGCGCGCGCGGCTTCCACGCTCTGGGTCGCGGCATCCAGCGCGGCGCGGGTGGTGAAGCCCTGCTTCATCAGCGCGGCCTGCCGGTTGTAGGTGGCCTGCGCCAGCGTCAGGTCGGCATGGGCGTTCTGGATGTCGGCGGCGGCGGAGCTGGTGTCCGTCGCCATCGTGGAGACCTGGACCTTCGCGGTGGCGAGATCGGCGTCCGCCTGCGCCAGCGCGATGCGATAGGGCACGGGATCGATACGGAACAGGATGTCGCCGGCCTTCACCGGCTGGTTCTCCTTCACGCGCACCTCGACGATCCGGCCCGACACGTCCGGGCTGATCGAGATCATGTCCTGCCGGACATAGGCGTTGTCGGTGGAAATGTAGCGGCCGGAGGTGAGCCAGGCATAGGCCGCCCCCGCCACGATCAGCAGCGGCACGCTCAGCATCAGCACGATGCGGGTCATGCCCCGTCGTTTCGGCAAGGCCTTGTCCTCCTGCGCAAGGGCAGACATCTCCTGTCCGCGCTTCGGATCGGCATCAGCCATGTGCGGCGTCCCTTTGATTCTGTTGTTGCGGCGCGTCGGCCAGATTTTCACGGATGCGATGGAGGATGTCCGAAAGCTCGGCGATCCTTTCCTCCGGTATGCCGCGCAGCGCCTGCGTGGTGAGCGCGGTTCCGTGCGCGTGCAGGTCGTCGAGCACCGGGAGCGCCTTTTCGGTGAGGAACAATTGCCATGCGCGGCGATCGTTGGGATCGCGGCGCCGCTCGACCAGCCCGGATTCCTCCATCCGGTCGATCAGGCGGCAGAGCGTGATCGGCTCCACCTCCAGCATGTCGGCGAGGCCGCCCTGATGGATTCCCTCATGCCGGCTGATGCCCAGCAGAGCCTTCCACTGGGCGCGCGTGGCGCCCAGCGAGCGCGCGCGCTCATCGAAGCGGCGGCGCAGCAACCGCGAGGTGTCGCTGAGCAGGAAACCGAAGGTCTCTGACATGCGCGCGCATATAATAAGCGTGCTTATATAATGGAAGCGCCGCGACATGCGAAACTTGCAATCGCGGATGCATGGCGCGAAATTGCACGGCGAGGAGGTGCGCGATGACCGAAATGACCGGCGGCTGCCAGTGCGGGCGCATCCGCTACACCGCGGAGATCGACAGCGACGATGCCTATCTCTGCCATTGCCGCATGTGCCAGCGCGCCACCGGGGGCGTGGCGGCCGCCTTCACCAATGCGAAACGCGCGGACGTGCGCTGGACGCGCGAGCCGGATCGCTATGCCTCCTCGCCGATCGCGCGGCGCGGCTTCTGCGCGGCGTGCGGCACGCCGTTGACGTTCGAATATGTCTCCGGCTCCGACAAGATCGATCTTACGGTGGGGAGCTTCGACGATCCCTCGCGCTTCCGTCCCACATCGCATTTCGGGATCGAGCATCGCCATGACGCATGGCTCGACACGCGCGACTTGCCGGGAACGCGGTGTGACGAATATCAGGCGCTGGTCGATCGTTGGCAGGCAGCAGGTCACAATGTCCCCGAGTGAAACGCGATTTTTCGAGAGCTTCGACGGCACGCGGCTGGCGTGGCGGGAAATGGGGGAAGGGCGCGCCGTGGTGCTGATTCACGGCTATTTCTCCGACGCTTATACGAACTGGATCAGATACGGCCACGCGGCGGCGATCGCCGCCCGGGGTTTCCGCGTCATCATGCCGGACCTGCGGGCGCATGGCGAAAGCGCGAAGCCGCATGATGCGGCGGCCTATCCGCCCGATGCGCTGACGAAGGACGGCCATGCGCTGATCGCGCATCTGGAGCTGACGGACTATGACCTCGGCGGCTATTCGCTCGGCGCGCGCACCACATCGCGGATGCTGGCAACGGGGGCCATGCCGCGCCGCGTGATCTTCGCCGGCATGGGGCTGGAGGGGTTGACCTCCGCCGGGCGGCGCGGGGAATATTTCCGGCATGTCCTCACCAACCTCGGCCAGCATCCGCGCGGCAGCGCCGAATGGATGGCGGAGGCGTTCCTGAAGACGACCGGCGGCGATCCGGTTGCGCTGCTCCATATCCTCGATACGTTCGTCAGCACGCCGCTGGAGACGGTGGGGAGGTTCCGCTGGCCTACATTGTGCGTCAACGGGGTGGACGATCACGACAATGGCTCGGCGATCGAGCTTGCCGATGCGCTTCCCGAGGCGCGCTATGCCGAGATTCCCGGCAACCACATGAGCGCCGTGACCAAGCCGGAGCTTGGCCACGCGATCGCCGCGTTCCTGGCGGGCTGAGGCTCAGCGGAACGGCGGCTCGTTGAAGGCGCGCAGCTTGCGGCTGTGGAGGCGCGCGCCTTCGCGGCGGAGCTCCTCGCAGGTCTCGATCCCGATCCGCATGTGCTCGCTGATCGCGCGTTCGTAGAAACGATTGGCCTGTCCCGGCAGCTTCAGCTCGCCGTGGAGCGGTTTGTCCGACACGCACAGCAACGTCCCGTAAGGCACGCGGAAGCGATAGCCCTGTGCGGCGGTGGTGGCCGATTCCATGTCGATCCCCACCGCGCGGCTCAACGAGAAGCGCAGGGCCGAGCGGCTGTAGCGCAATTCCCAGTTGCGGTCGTCGGTGGTGACGATCGTGCCGGTGCGCAACCGTCGCTTCAGCTCCTCGCCGGACTGGCCGGAAACTTTCTCCGCCGCGCGGGCCAGCGCAAGCTGCACCTCCGCGATCGCCGGCACCGGGATCTCGGGGGGAAGCACGTCGTCCAGCACGTGATCGTCGCGCAGATAGGCATGGGCGAGCACATAATCCCCGATCCGCTGCGACGGGCGCAGGCCGCCGCAATGGCCGATCATCAGCCACGCGTCCGGGCGCAGCACCGCGAGGTGATCGGTGATCGTCTTGGCGTTGGACGGGCCGACGCCGATGTTGACGAGCGTGATCCCGCTGCGATCCGGCGCGATCAGGTGATAGGCCGGCATCTGGAGCCGCCGCCATGCGCTGTCGTCCAGCTTGGCGGGATCGTCGCCCGGCCGGAACATCACGCCGCCGGGGCCGGAAAGCGCGGTGAAGCGCGACTCGCCGTCCACCTGCGCCGTCGCCCAGCGGACGAACTCGTCGATATAGCGATGGTAGTTGGTGAACAGCACGTAGCGCTGCACATGCTCGGGCGGGGTGCCGGTGTAATGACGCAGGCGCGCCAGGCTGAAATCGGTGCGCAGCCCGTCGAACAGGGCGAGCGGGCGGTTCTCGTCGGTTGCGGTCCACAGCCCATCGGCGATCTCGTCGCCGATGTGCGAAAGCTCCGTGGCCGGGAAGAAGCGCGCAAGCTCCGCCGCGGACACCTCGTCCAGCCCCAGCGCGTGTCCGGGATCGAGCACATAGGGGAAGGGGATTTCCGTCCGCCCGGCTACGGCCTGCACCTCCACGTCATAATCCTCGATCAGCAGGGTGAGCTGTTCGATCAGGTAATCGCGGAAGATCTCCGGCTTGGTGACGCTGATGCGATATTCCCCCGGCGTCACCAGCCGCCCGAAGGAGCGCAGCGGCGTCGGGCGTTCGTCCTGGCCGCGGTAGCGCAGATGGATTTCGGGATAGGCGAACGAGCCGTCGCGGCGGGATTCGGGCGGCGGCGGGGTGCCGTCCTCCAGGTAGCGGATGAGCGCCTGTTGCAGGCGACTGACGGAAGCGGTGTAGAGCCGATCCAGCTCGGCAACGATATCTGATGCGATCATCAAAAGGGGTTAAAGCGCAAGTGTGACGCTGGCAAGACCGGGTGATCTGAAGCGGGCCGGCCGCCCAGGAACTACGCCGCCTGCACCCGCCCGGACCGTTCCAATTTGCCCCAGCCGACGACCCATCCGCCGATCGCGGAACTGATCGCGCGCAGCACCACCCAATACATGATCTGACGATAGACCAGCCGTTGCGCGACCAGCAGAAGCGCGGGATAACGCGCCTTCCGCCCGTCGAGCCGATAGGCGATCCAGCCGCAGAGCACGTCGATCAGGGTGAAGCACAGCCAGTAGATGCCCATCCTCCCCACATCGCCGCTGGTCTGCGCCCAGCCGTGCTGCTGGACGCGCATGACCGTGCCGATGATCGAGAGGACCAGCGCCAGATCGATGAGCGGAGAGATGGCCGCGAAAGCGATCTGGAACAGCCAGGCCTGCGGCAGGCCGATATGCGCCAGCCCCTTGGGCCTGCCGCTGGTGATGACCCCGCGATGCTTCCACAGGCATTGCAGCGTTCCGAACGCCCAGCGATAACGCTGCCTGGCGAGCGCGCGGAACGTCTCCGGCGCCTCGGTCCACGCCACGGCGCGGGGATCGTAGGAGACGCGCCAGCCCGCGCGCTGGATGGCGATGGTGAGATCCTGATCCTCGGCCAGCGTGTTCTCGGGATAGCCGCCGACCGATTCCAGCGCAGCGCGCCGCCACGCGCCCACCGCGCCCGGCACCACCGTCATCGCGTCGAATCCGGCGAGCGCGCGGCGTTCGAGGTTCTGCGCGGTGATATATTCGATCGCCTGCCAGCGCGTGACGAGGTTCACGCGGTTGCCCACGCGCGCGTCGCCCGCAACCGCGCCGATGGCGGGGTCGGCAAACCAGCGGGTGAGGCGCGCGATCGTCTCCGGCTCGAACTGGGTGTCCGCGTCCAGCGCGATCACCACCTCGCCGGAGGCCTGGGCGAGCGCGCGGTTCAGCGCGGCCGCCTTACCGCCGTTCGCCAGCGTCATCAGCGTGACCCGCGGATCGTCGGAGAAGTTTTCCGCGACCAGCGCGCTGGTGCGGTCCTTCGATCCGTCGTCGGCGACGATCACCTCAAGCCCCGGATAGTCGCTCGCCAGCACGCGGCGCACGGAGGAGACGATCACGCGCTCCTCGTTATAGGCCGGGATGATGACGGAGACGGCGGGGTGGAAGTCGGGCGGCACCGCGCGGCGGCGGCGCGTCTGTATCCATGCCAGGGCGGCCATCATGATGGCGCGCGCGATGCCGAGCACGATCGCGACGTAGAACAGCCACGACAGCGCCACCGACAGGGCCGCCAGCGCGATGAAGATGCCCACGTCCGTCCGCACGGCCAGCAAGTCGCGCCCCTTCACCTCGGGCATCGCCACCGATTGCGGGATGCCGACAAGCTCGGAGGCGGTGACGAAGCTGTATCCGCGCGCGCGCAGGCCGGCGATGACGCGGGGCAGCGCCTCCACCGTCTGCTCGCGATTCCCCCCGCCGTCGTGGAGCAGCACGACATTGGCGGAGCGGTCGGGGGACACTGCGTCCACCTGTTGCAGCACCTGCCGGATGATCTCCTCCGTGCCCGGCCGCTGCCAGTCGTTCGGATCGACGTGCAGGCCCACGATCGTATAGCCGTGCTGCTGCGCGAGCAGCGCGGGACCAAGCTCGTCCGGCGTGGTCGGCTCCGCGTCGCCGAAATAGGGCGCGCGGAACAGCGTCATCGATCGCCCGGTATAGGCTTGCACCAGCCGCTGCGTGGTGTTCAGTTCCAGATCGACAGTGCGGTCGTTGCTGAGCGCGAGGTTCGGATGGGTGTAGGTGTGGTTGCCGATCTCGAACCCGTCGGCCACGATGCGGCGCAGCAATTGCGGGTGCTGCAAGGCATTCTCGCCGATCACGAAGAAGGTGCCGGGCACATGCTCGCGTTCGAGGATGTCGAGGATCTTCGGCGTCCATGTCGCGTCCGGCCCGTCGTCGAAGGTGAGCGCGATCTTCTTCGGCACCGCGCCCGCGCGCTGCACGACATAGGGCGTGGGTAGCGAGACGTAATCCTCGCGGCGGATCATCGCATCCTTGTCATAGCCGACGCGGCGCTGGCCGTCGGTGGGGGAGGCGGTGACGCGCAGGATTTCGCCCGATCCCTCCACATCGACGTTCAGATAGGCCTGGAGCTTGTCCAGCACAGGCACCTTGTTGGGCAGGGTCGTGCGGAAGGCGGCCAGCGCGTTCCAGAAGCCGGGATCTTCCGTGCCGATCCGCCACATCGCGACATTGGCGATGCCCAGCCGCCGCAGCGCGACCATCTGGTTCCAGCTGGTCGCCGCGTCCAGCATCCATATCTGATGTCCGCTGCCGTCCTCGTTATATGCGAAACCGGCATTGCCGCTTGCGGGATCGAAGGTGATCGCGGCATCCGCGTTGCGCGCCGCCAGCCACGCCTCGCCGACCGACAAAGCGTCCGCTTCATTGTCGTGCCAGTCATAGGCATAGCTGCCGAGCGCCACGATCAGCTTGGCGTGGCCCACCTGCCGCAGCGCATCCTCCACCACCTGCACGAACCACGGCTGGGAGGCGATCGGCCCGGCCTTGCCGCTCTGCCAATGCTCGTCGTAGGCCATCAGGATCACGTTATCGACGACGCGGGCAAAGCTCGCGAGATGCCACTCCGGCTCGCCCGCCGGCACGGTGACGGCCAGGGTCGCGCTCTTGGGCAGCGCGGCGTTGAGCTGCGCGAGGAAGGAGACATAGGCCGGCAGCGCTTCCGGCGGCAGGTTCTCGTAGTCCATCACCAGCCCGGCGGCATGCTGGTCCGCGACGAAGGCGACCAGCCGCGCGATCGCCGCCTTGCGATGCGCGCGGTTCTGCAACATCGCGGTGACGCCCTTGCTGTCCCACTGGCCGTTCACGATATTCTGCACCATTGGCAGTAGCTTCGGCGGATGCTGCGTGGCGGCGAGCACCTGTTGCAGGCGCGCGGCGCGCACCTGGATCAGGTTGCCGGATGCGTCGGTGGTGGCGATCGCCGGCACCACCCAGTCCAGCGCGGCGATATGGCGTTGCAGCGAAGCGATCGAGCCGTCGTAGCTGGGCGTGTAGAATCCGATCGTCACAGGCTTGCCGCCGGTGCCCTTGGGCGGCTTCGTCGCCCGCGTGAGGCGCGGCAGCCAGCGGGAGGAGGCGCGGGTGGATGCGGCTTGCGCGTTCAGTCGCTCCGCCTGCCGGTGCGCGAAGGGCAGCGGCAGATCCGGACCTGACGGGACCGCGACAAGGGTGGAGGCGAAGGCGATAGCCGCCAGCACGATCAGCAGGATCAGCGCCGCAACGGATCGCCGCGCGCGCGTTCCCCGGCGTCCGCTGGGATCATAGAAGATCGGAGTGTTCACGTTTTTCGTTCTTTTCCCGGATCGCGCCGCATCCACGCGGGCAAGCTTGCCTTTTCCTATATCACACCTGGAGCGCAAGGCGGTGATCGCGGAATTAAGCTTTTGTCACCTCGTGCTGCGCCCGCGCCGCCGCCAGCGCCAGCCAACATAAAGCGGGCAGCGCCACCGCCTGCCATATGATGAAGCCGATGGCGGGCGCGAAGTTGAACCAGTCGCTCACCACGCTGCGCATATGGCCGAGCACGAAGGGCACCATCACCACCTCGCGGAGCTGGAAGGCGGCGCTGGGGCTACCGTATATGTCGGTCGCGGCGAGGCAGGCGTTGATGACGATCGCCAGCGCCACCACCTCGGCCGGCAGATAGCGCCCCGCGCCGCGCTCCAGCCGCTTGCACACGATGGCGATGCCGAGCGAAAGCACGCCCACCACCGGCACCGAATGGCGCGGCCCGGTGGAATAGCCTCCGTCCCAGTAGAAATAGCCCGCGTTGATGAGGAAGGTGATCGCCGCGATCAGCGCCACCACCACGCCGATATCGCGCGTGCGGGGATCGCGGATCATCAGCCCCGTGCCCCACAGGCCGATCAGCAGGGCGGGCGCGAACCAGAATAGGCCGCGTTGCTGCCCGAAGGTGATCCGCCACAGCACCTCCGGATCGGGAAGGCCGACGCCGAAGACGCCCCGGTTCATGCCGTCGAAGCCGACGACGCCTTCATAGCCGAGCTGGAACGGATTGCCGAACGCGAACCAGTTGTAGAGGAACAGTGGCGCGATGCCGATCAGCCCGCCGGCGGTGGCGAGCGCGAGCAGCCGCGCCCGGTCCGCGCGATGCCGCACGCGCCAGACCGTCCAGAGCGCGATCAAGCCGCCGGAAAGAATGGCGGGATATTCCACCACCACCGCCCATCCCAGGATCAGCCCCAGCAGGAACGCCGGCCAGCGTTCCCCGGCTGACGCCCGCAACGCAGCCCAAAGCGCGATGACGTAGAGCGCGGCGAGCGGCGCATGGCCGAGCAACGTGGTGGACCAGCCCCAGGCGGGCGTTCCCAGCCCATAGGCGACCGCCGCCGCCAGCGCCGCGGGTGGGCTGCCGGTGAGGCCGATCGCGATATCGAACAGCAGCACGGCGGCGATGGCGGTGAGGAGCGCGGGGCCGGTGGCCACCGCCAGCCGCGTGCGCACGCGGATGAAGCGGGCGAATTCCCCGCTTCCGGTGATGATCTCGAAATCGTCGCTGCGCACGGGCGACAGCGCGTGGAGCGCCGCGACGGCCGGGATCGCCATCAGCGTCATCCCCGGCGCCTTGTCCAGATAGAGGTGATGGCCGAAGCGCGCCTTATCCGTGGTGGCGGAATCGAACTGGTCGATCGTCGCCTCGCGATGCTCCACGATCGCCAGCGCGGCATAGAGACGCACGGCGTTGTTGGTGTTCATCTCCCACGATCCGAACCAGCTGCAGCTGGCCCAGACGAGCAGGAACAGCACCATCCTTATCGGGCGCAGCCGGCCTTCGCGCGCCATGTCAGATGGGGACGAAGGCGTTGGCGGCGCGATCCTTGCGCACGCGATCGGCGGGGAAGACCGTGCCGTTCATCACGATCCAAACGCCCGGTGGCGCTACCTGCGCCGTGGCGAAGGCCATGCCGAGATTGAAGGTGGCGTCGCTTTCCGCGAAGCGCGCCGGCGCCAGCGCGCCGACCAATATGATCGTCTTGCCCGCGACATGCGCCAGCGCCTTCGCGGTTTCCGTCATGGTATCGGTGCCGTGGGTGATGATGACCTGCCGTTCCGGCGCGTCGGCCACGGCCCCGGCGATCGCGGCGCGATCGGCGTCGTCGAGATCAAGGCTGTCCTTGCGCATCAGCCCTTCGACGCGGAACGGCTTCTTCACCCGCGCCGTCGCCAGGATGCGGTCCACCACGCTGTCGCCGATCTGATATTCGCTCAGCGCGTCGAAATAGAGCTTGTCGATCGTGCCCCCGGTGGTGAGCACCAATATGCCGGCCATTACGCAACCCTTCCGCTTTCCGCCTGCCTCCCCCAAAGCGGATCGCGATCGTTCATACAAGTTTTCGCCCCGCTCCCGTCTGGAGGAGCGGGGCTTTCGTGGATCTTACTTGCTGCTGAGGTCGGTCAGCAGCGAATGGTAATAAGCGACGCCCAGCGGGATGTTGTCGATCTGGGTGCGTTCGTTCAGCCCGTGGCTGAATTCGTCCGATTCCTTCATGAAGATCGGGCTGACGCCGTAGCTCGGGATGCCCGCCGCGCGGAAGTGCATCGAATCGCTCGCGCCCGCCGACATCGCCGGGAACACCGGCACGCCCGGCCGCACGGAATGGATCGCCTTGGTAACGGCGTTCATCAGGTCTGGACGGAGCGGCGAGGCTTCGGTGGGATTGGAACCTTCGGTCACGTCCTTGAACTTGATCGCCGGATCGGCCGCCACCTTCTCCAGCTCCGCCATCACCGTCGCCGGCTTCACGCCGGGGAAGATGCGGCAGTTGATGTTCGCCGTCGCGCGCTGCGGCAGCGCGTTGAGCGCATGCCCGCCGGAGATCATGGTGGAGACGCAGGTGGTGCCGATCTGGCCGACGAACGCCGGGTTGGCGGCGAGCGTGTCGATCGCCTTCTGGTCGGCCGGATTGGCGGCGAAGGCCTTCATCGCCGCGCCGATCTCCGGCGTCTGGAGGGGGGCGGCGCCCTCGAAATAGGCCTTGGTGATGGGCGAAAGCTGCGGCGTGAAGCGATAGTTGCCGATCCGCACCAGGGCGGCGGCCAGCTCGTTGATCGCATTCACCTTGCGCGGGGCCGAGGAATGGCCGCCGGGGTTCGTCACCTCGAGCTGGAAATCGGCATAGGTCTTCTCGGCCGCGCTGATCGAGAAATATTGCGGCTTCCCCGATTCGCTCAGCGAGCCGCCGCCGTCGACGTTCAGCATCATCTCCGCGCCCTTCAGCTTGCCGGCGAGGATCTCGGCGGTCTTCATCTCGGTTTCCTCGTCGCCCGAATAGGCGAGGACGATATCGCGCTTCGGCTTGTAGCCCGCGCGCTTGAGGTCGATCACGGTGGCCGTGACCATCGCGAGATCGAGTTTCATGTCGGTCGCGCCGCGCCCGAACAGATAGCCGTTCTCGACCACGGGGGTGAAGGGATCGCGCTGCCAGTCGGCGGGCTTGGCCTCCACCACGTCCATATGGCCGTTGATGACCAGCGGCTTCAGCTTCGGATCGGTGCCCTTCCAGCGCAGCATGAGGTAGGCGGTGTCGCCAACCGGCTCCACCGTCACGTCGGCGGGCGCGAATCCGGCATCGAGGAAAAGCTTGCGCAGATAGGCGGCGAGCTGCGGGGTCTGGTTGCCCGGCCCCTGGACGCTGCGGAAAGCGATGGCGCGCTTGGCGATCTCAAGCGCATTGTCGGCGGCGCTGGAGGCGGGGGCCGCCTGCGCCGCGCCGGCGAGCAGGACGGAAAGGGTTGCCGCAAGTCCGATCGTTTTCATTTCCCACCTTTTTCCGTTTTGTTTGCGTGGACGCTAGCGTTCCTTCGCAACGGCGGGAAGCGGAAATGAAAAGAGGTTGCCGGACACCGCGCGAGGCGCAGCATCCGACAACCCCTAAACATGGTCAGCGGCCGGAGAGCTCCAGCCCGGGAGACCATGCGTGCCTCCTTGCCTATGAGCCATGCCGTTGATTGGGGGAGGATACCCCCCGGCGCGGCCCGGCGGCTGTCAGAAGCGCGTCCCCCGAACGAACTGAACCGACCCCATTGCTGAACCATGAGACATCGGATCACCTCCTTTCGCTGGTTGAGAGTGCTATGTGGCTCAAGCCACGCTGCTTATGTCGGGCGTATCGGCCGAATAAACAAGTCTTGTCTTTCGCGGCGCTTTTAACGACGTTCCAAGGCTTCGCGGCCGATTCGGATCACCCCCGGCAATCCTCGATCACCCGGCCGATCTCGGCATAATTGGGCACGACCAGCGGGGCCGCGCCATTCTGTTCGAGCGCGATGCGGCCGCGGCTGAACGCCATGGCGTCCAGCAGGGGATCGTTCACCGCCAGCGCCGCGGCGACATAGGGAAGCGCGCCTCCCGTCGGCTGCACGGCAATTGTCCGCGCGAGGCTGGTGGTGCGCACGGTGAGCGGTGTCGCGGCACGGCCCGCGCGCGACAGATACATCCGCCGCTCGCCCCGATCGCAGCGCAGCACCACGGAGGCATCCCCGCCGTTGCCGAACATCGCGCGAGTCCCCCGGCTGTCCGCCGCGTAGCGCCATGTGCCGGGCGCGACAGGCCAGTCCGTCCAGTCGCTCGAAAGCGGCGGCGGGGCGGAGACCGCCGGCGGGGGAGGGGGCGGGGCCTGCACCGGCGGCGGGGGCGGCGGCGCGGAAGGCGCGCTGACGCACGAGGCGAGCGAGGCGAGGGCGATGGACGATGTGGCGAATGGTATCCGGCGACGCATGACGCAGCTATGACGGGCGAACGCCCCGCGCTCAACCGGAACCGGCGCGGGGGCGGATCGGTTCAGCGCAACGAACATGAAGGAATATGCGGATGGGCAAGGACGGAGAAGCGACGCTCGCGCTGGCGCAGGCCGATGTGGCCGGCGTGCTGAAGGTGGAAAGCCGCGACGGTGAGCGGATGGGAAGCGTTTCGGCCTTCATGATCCACAAGCGCACCGGGCGCGTCACCCACGCGGTGCTCAGCCTCGGCGGGTTCCTGGGCATGGGCAAGAGCTTCTATGCCCTGCCGTTCGCGCTGCTGAGCTACGATTCGACGCAGGATCATTATGTCGTGACGGTCGATCGCCGGATGCTCGAAGGCGGCCCGAGCTGGGCCAGCAACCCGCCGGCGTTCGATCAGGCCTATGCCGATCGCGTCGCGGGTTATTACGGGGTGGAACGCGAGGATCTTTCCCCCGCTGAAGGAGCATCAGCCATGACGGACGGAAAAAAGGAAAACGCGGTGGAGGAAACGCTCGACGAGATGTTCGTCGATCCCGATTCGCCGCGCAATCACCCGAAGAAGCAGCCGCCGCAGACCATCGAGGCGGAGGACGACGACGAGGACGATCGCTAGGCGTCCGCCGCCACCCCGGCGCGAACGGGGGGGTGGCGCGCAGGCGTTCCTATTTTCCCGCGACGGAGAGCACCGCGAGCGTCAGCGTCTCCGCGCCGCGCTTGATCGTCGGCTCCGGCACCGGCGCGAAGAAGGGGGAGTGGTTCACCGGCAGCGGCTTCCCTTCGGCCTTGTAGCGGGCGATCGTCGACGGATCATAGCCGCCGATCGCGAAGAAGACGGACGGCACGCCTTCGTCGATGAACACCGAGAAATCCTCGCTCGCGGTGCCGCCCGGCATGGTGGCGGGAACGAAGGTGGCGTCTTTGCCGAAGGCAGCCTTCATCACGCCCGCCGTGCGCGCGGAGAGCGCGGCGTCGTTGTGCACCGCATTGGTGCCGGCGGGATGGACGATCGTCGGCTCCGGCGCGCGCGCCATCTGCGCCACCGCCCTGGCGGTGCGCGTCACGCCGTCCACCAGCAGCTTGCGGGTCGCGTCATCGTGCGAGCGGAGCGTCAGCAGCAGCTCGGCGTGATCGGGGATGATATTGTCCACCGTGCCGCCGTTGAACGCGCCCACCGTCACCACGCCGAACAGATTGGGGTCCTTCTCGCGGCTGATGACGGTCTGCACGTCGGTGACGAAGTGGCTGCCCATCACGATCGGATCGATGCTCTTGTCCGGCATCGAGCCATGCGCGCCGGTACCGTTGAAGGTGATGTTGATCTCGTCGGAGGCGGAGCTGACCACGCCGTCCTTGATGATGACGGTGCCGATCGGCATCGGGCCGACATGCGCGGCGAAGCCGTAATCGGGCTTGGGCCAGCGTTTGAACAGCCCGTCGTCCACCATTGCTTTCGCTCCGCCGACCGTTTCCTCGGAGGGCTGGCCGATGAACATCAGCGTGCC
>JAYRJH010000457.1:0-2223 GCA_041906415.1 Sphingomonas sp.
GCCCGCAGGTTCCCGCCATACACGCCAAGCAGAACCCGCCGCCGCTCCATCGTGCGCGCGTCGGCTACCGCACGCTCCATCAGCGCGGGGCCCAGCCCCGTGCCGTGCGTCGGGAACAAGGCATAGATGCGCTTCAACTCGATATCGCCCGGCTCAGGCGCAATCGGCAGGTCGGAGGTGGTGAGCACACTATAGCCGAGCGGGGCCGCGCCGGTGGCGGCTTCGGCGAGCGTCACCACGCTGCCGGGATCGGTGATCCATGCGGCGAAGCTGGCGGGGTCGGACTTCGAGCCGACATGCGCCACGATATCCGGCCCGTCGAGGATGCCGGCGAACGCCTCCAGGAAGGTCGCGGAGGCGACGAGTGAGCAGGCGGCCGCGTCCGCCGCTTCGGCGCGACGCAGCCGCCAGTCCATGTCAGCCCACGATCTCTTCGGGCTTGAAGAAGAACGCAATCTCGATCGCCGCATTCTCGTCGCTGTCCGAGCCGTGGACCGAATTGGCCTCGATCGATTCGGCCAGTTCCTTGCGGATCGTGCCGGGGGCCGCGTTCTCGGGGTTGGTCGCGCCCATGATGTCGCGGTTGCGCTGCACGGCGTTCTCGCCTTCCAGCACCTGCACGACGACCGGGCCGGAGATCATGAAGGAGACCAGATCGTTGAAGAACGGGCGCTCCTTATGGACGGCGTAGAAGCCCTCGGCCTGCTCGCGGCTCATGTGGATGCGCTTGGAGGCGACGACGCGCAGGCCCGCTTCCTCCAGCATCTTGGTGACCGCGCCGGTCAGGTTGCGACGCGTGGCGTCGGGCTTGATGATCGAAAAGGTCCGGTTCGCGGCCATGACGGTCACGTGCTCCTTGGTGATGATGATTGGAAAACTGCCGGGCCTCTAGTCGCGGGCGCGTTAAAGCGCAACAGCGGGGATCAGGCCACTTTCTCCCAGCGCCCGGCGTCGTTCTGCTTCCAGTAGCGCCGCTCCACACCTTCGCGGCCCTGCAGCGAGCGCCAGGCCGCGCGGGCGGCGTCGATCGATTCCTCGTCGAAGAAATGGAAGGCGCGCTCGAACTCCAGCGCGGCATCACGCCACTGGCCATCGACCAAGGCGACGTGCCGCGCGCCGTTCGCCGCCGCCACATCGCCCGCGATCAGGATCGGCTGCGCCTCATCCTCCCCTGCCCCGGCCTGCGCATGGGGCAGGAAGCTGTCGGGGTGATAGCCCCACAGCAGCCGGTCGAGCGCGGCGCGCTGCGCCTCGCCGCCGGCCACGATCAGCAGCCGGTTGCCGGACGCCACCACTTTTTCGGCGATCTGCGGCAGCGCCCGGTCGAGCGGCGTGACGGTCAGGTGATAGAAATCGACCTGCATGGCTGGCCCGGCATCAGCCCTCGAAATTGTCGGCCACGAAGCGATCGAGCAGCCGCACGCCGTAGCCGGTCGCGCCCTTGCCCCAGGTCGGCCCGTCCTTGTCGGCCCACACCATGCCGGCGATGTCGAGATGCGCCCATTTCACGCCTTCTTCCACGAAGCGCTGGAGGAATTGCGCCGCCGTGATCGAGCCGCCGCCGCGCGGGCCGACGTTCTTCATGTCGGCGATCGGGCTGTCGATCAGCTTGTTATAGGCGTCGCCGAGCGGGAAGCGCCAAAGCTGGTCGCCGCTCGCCTTGCCTGCCGCGAAGAGCTTGTCCGCCAGCGCGTCGTCGTTCGAGAACAGCCCGCCATATTCGTTGCCCAGGCTGATGATCATCGCGCCGGTCAGCGTCGCGAGATCGACGATCGTCTTCACGTTATGCGTCTTCTGCGCCCAGGTGATGCAGTCGCACAGCACGAGACGCCCCTCGGCATCGGTGTTGATGACCTCGATCGTCTGGCCGGACATGGACGTCACCACGTCGCCCGGCCGCTGGGCGTTACCGTCCGGCATATTCTCCACCAGCCCGCAGATGCCGATGACATTCGCCTTCGCCTTGCGCAGCGCCAGCGTCTTCATCGCACCGGCGACCGCGCCCGCGCCGCCCATGTCCCACTTCATGTCCTCCATCCCGGCGGCGGGCTTGATCGAGATGCCGCCGGTATCGAAGGTGACGCCCTTGCCGATCAGCGCCAGCGCCGGATTGCCCGCGCCAGCGCCGTTCCAGCGCATCGCGAGCAGGCGCGGCGCGCGGCGCGAGCCTTGCGCCACGCCGAGCAGCGAGCCCATACCGAGCTTGCGCATCGCTTCCTCGTC
>JAYRJH010000458.1:0-2212 GCA_041906415.1 Sphingomonas sp.
GCTGCAGCATGCCCGGCCAGACGCGCCGCAGGATTTCCGACGTCGTCTCGCGATCAGCAATGGCGGCGGCATGCGGGTGGTCGGCGGATCCAGCCGGCTCCGGCGTCTCTGCCGCACGCTTGACCGCGTGCAGCCGCGTGGCATGCCGGCGCATCTCAGCGAACATCGGATCGGCATGCGCACGGATCGCGGAGATCGACGGCGTGAATCCGCGCGCGCTGTCGAGCACCGCCCGGTCGATCGCCCGGTAAGCAATCGCGAGTGGCAGATCGCGCAGCAGACGGTTGCCCTCGTGCAGCCACGACTTTGCGGTCATGTTGCCCGGCGCTGTCGTCGATTCCCACAGCACTCGCAGCCGGGCGGCGAGCTTTGTCGGATCGCATGGCATTAGCGCGGCGTCGTAGCGCAGCGACAGCTCGGCAAGACGCTCCGGCGTGAACGCAGCGACTGCGGCGCGCGCGCTGAACGGCAGGATGGTGCCGCGATCAGCCAAAGCCGAGGTCTCGGTAGGCGTCAGCCATCTCGGTCGATCGGTGGTTGCCGGTACCGCAGCGTTGGTGGTGGTTAGCTCGTTGGCCATTGAAGCGCTTCCAGTTCTTGACCCAGGTTCTCCACGAGGCTTGCCAGTCGAGGCTCAGCGTCCCGTGCGTCGTGTGGTGGTCGATGAAGTGCTCGACCTGCGCGGCGAGTGTGCCGGGTGGCCACTCGCCCATGACCGTCTCCGTGATGGAACCGCTCGCCGGGGTGGGAGCGAAGTTCATCGGCACCCGCGAACCGCGCTCGCGCTCCTTCTTGGGTTTGGTGGTTCTTGGCTGATTGGGTGCAGGAGGTGCGGGGGTAGGCGCATCACCTGCGGGGCGCACATCCTGCACCGGTGCATCTTGTGCGGGGGTGCAGTTGATGCGGGGGTGCAGCGTGTAGATGACGCCACGGCCTGGGCGCTCTGTGCGCGTCAAGTGCCCCGCATACGCCAGCGCCTTCACGGCGTTCTGCACGGCGCGTTCCGACAGCTTCGTCTTCGCGACCAGCATGGCTACGCTCGGCCAGCACTGCGCCTGCTTGTCCGCCATGATGGCGAGCACCATCAGCACGCTCTGCTCGGGCGCGCTGATGCCCTCGACCGCGACTGCGGCTCGGCATAGATCGAAGCCGTTCAGGAGTGTCATGCCGCCGCCGCATCCTGAATGCGCACAACGACAGCGCCGCCGGCCACAGGCGCACCGCGCGCGAGGCTCAGCTCGAACAGGCTATCGTCGATCCCGACGGCCATGCTGACGGCGTCGAGACCTGACTTGATCGCCGCGAGCATGTTGTCGAGATCACGGCGCTGCGCGTCTGGCGGGTGGAATGTGATGCTCACCGCCGCGCGTGCCGCCGCGATCGGGCGCAGCCCGGCCGCCTTGCACGCCCAGCCGCAGTCTACCTTGTACCGCTTCGACAGCTTGGCGCGCTTGCCCCAGTGCTGTCCGCGCGCCTGGTTCGGGTTCAGCTTGGGTGACGGCCAAGGGAGGGTGACCTGCATCATGCCGCCGCCTGTTCGGCCGCAGCTGCCTGCAGGGTCACCACATCGATCAGTCCGCGCGCAAGCCACCGCATGCAGTTTCGCGCCTGGCTATTGCCGAGCGCCTTGTAGCGCGGGCCGTCAGCTGCGGGCTTTCCGCGATAGGTGATCGCGGTGAAGCCGTCCGGCGCGCCCATTAGGCGCTCACACTCGGTTGGCGTGAGCCGCCGCACCGCCCATTGATCGGCGACGTAGCAGGTCTGCTTCATTCCAGGCTCGGCGGCAAGGGCACCGACAGTCTGCCCGTCGTCACCAAACAGCCGAACCTCATCGCGGCTGTTCTGCGCGAACGCGACCGCCTGCACGTGGTGTCGCGCCTCAAGGGTGTAAGCCGCGCCGTCCGCGCGCACTCCACTGCCCTGCGGTCCTGCTAGGGGATTATCGCAGACGGCGCGTTCTTGGATTGCGTACACCGGCACCAGTGGCGTGCCGCGTCCCGTACCGTCTTCGCTGGCGTCGAACCCTTCGGCACGCAACGAGTGCGCGACCAAGTTGACGTCATCTTCCTGCCGCCGTCCCGCATAGCCGCCCTTGCCTGCGCTCTCAGCACCGCGCGTCAGGCTCGCCGCAAGCGGTTGCGCAATGAGCATCGTCGCGGCAGTTTCGGCGCTGGTGCCCGGCTGACGATCGCCGCCGGTGCTATTCCCGCCG
>JAYRJH010000459.1:0-2209 GCA_041906415.1 Sphingomonas sp.
GAAACCCTGCTGCGCCCGCACCTTGCCGTGGCCGGCGCAAGTGGAGCAGGTGTGGGCGTGCGTGCCAGGCTTCGCGCCGGTGCCGTGGCAGGTTTCGCACGCAGCGGTCACGTCCACCGTGATTTCGGCGGCCTTGCCGTGATAGGCTTCCTCGAGCGTGATCTCCATGTCGTAGCGCAGGTCCGCCCCGCGCCGCGCCTGCGCGCGGCCGCCACGGCCGCCGCCCATGAACTCGCCGAACACGCTTTCGAAAATGTCGGAGAAGCCCGCGAAATCATGCGCGCCCCCCCCGCCGCCGCCGTTCTGGAAAGCGGCATGGCCGAAGCGATCGTAGGCCGCGCGCTTCTGCGGATCCTTCAGGCAGTCATAAGCTTCGCTGACCGCCTTGAACCTGGCTTCGTTTTCCTTGCACCCGCCGTTCTTGTCCGGGTGATATTTCATCGCGAGCTTGCGATAGGCCGATTTGATCGTGGCAGCATCCGCGCCGCGCTCGACTTCCAGCAGCTCGTAATAATCTACTTCAGTCATTCCCGGCCCCCGCCGAGTGCTCCGCGACCACCCCCGGTGAGGGGCGGCCGCAGGTCACTTACATCACGCCTTGTTGTCGTCCACTTCCGAGAATTCGGCGTCGACCACATCCTCGCCGCCGGGAGCCGCCGCTTCGCCGGCACCCGCGGGGGAGGCTTCGGCCTGCTGCTGCTTCTCATAGATCGCCTGGCCGAGCTTCATCGCGACCTGAGCGAGCGCCTGCGCCTTCTCGTTCATCGCGTCCACGTCGCCGCCCTCGACGGCGGCCTTGGCCGCGTCGATCGCCGACTGGATCTCGCCCTTCAGGCTCTCATCGACCTTGTCGCCGTTGTCGGCGAGCTGGCGCTCGGTGGTGTGGATCAGGCTTTCGGCATTGTTCTTCGCCTCTGCCGATGCTTTGCGCTTCTTGTCTTCCTCGGCGAAACGCTCCGCATCGCGCACCATCTGGTCGATGTCCGCGTCCGAAAGGCCGCCGGAGGCCTGGATGCGGATCTGCTGCTCCTTGCCGGTGCCCTTGTCCTTCGCGGAGACGTTGACGATGCCGTTGGCGTCGATGTCGAACGTCACCTCGATCTGCGGCACGCCGCGCGGGGCGGGGGGGATGCCGACGAGATCGAACTGGCCGAGCAGCTTGTTGTCCGCCGCCATCTCGCGCTCGCCCTGGAAGACGCGGATCGTCACCGCCTGCTGATTGTCGTCAGCAGTGGAATAGGTCTGCGACTTCTTGGTCGGGATCGTGGTGTTGCGATCGATCATGCGGGTAAACACGCCGCCCAGCGTCTCGATGCCCAGCGACAGCGGGGTCACGTCGAGCAGCAGCACGTCCTTCACGTCGCCCTGCAGTACGCCGGCCTGAATGGCGGCGCCCATCGCGACCACCTCGTCCGGGTTGACGCCGGTGTGCGGCTCCTTGCCGAAGAAGCTCTTCACCACCTCGCGGACGCGCGGCATGCGGGTCATGCCGCCCACCAGCACCACGTCGGCGATGTCGTCGGCCTTCACGCCCGCATCGGCCAGCGCCTTGCGGCACGGCTCCAGCGTGCGCTGGATCAGGCTCTCGACTAGCTTCTCCAGATCGGCGCGGGTGATCGTCTTGACGAGATGCTTCGGTCCGTTCTGGTCGGCGGTGATGAAGGGCAGGTTCACCTCGGTGGTCTGCGCGGAGGACAGCTCGATCTTCGCCTTTTCGGCGGCTTCCTTCAGCCGCTGGAGCGCGAGCTTGTCCTTGGTGAGGTCGATGCCCTCATCCTTCTTGAAGCCTTCGGCCAGATATTCGACGATCTTCGCGTCGAAATCCTCGCCGCCAAGGAAGGTGTCGCCGTTGGTGGACTTCACCTCGAACACGCCGTCGCCGATCTCCAGGATCGAGATGTCGAACGTGCCGCCGCCGAGGTCATAGACCGCGATGGTCTTGCCGTCCTGCTTCTCCAGCCCATAAGCGAGCGCGGCCGCCGTCGGCTCGTTGATGATGCGCAGCACCTCGAGGCCGGCGATCTGGCCGGCATCCTTGGTCGCCTGACGCTGGGCGTCGTTGAAATATGCGGGAACGGTGATGACCGCCTGCGTCACGGTTTCGCCGAGGAAGGATTCGGCGGTTTCCTTCATCTTCTGCAGGATGAAGGCGGAAATCTGCGACGGGCTGTAATCCTTGCCGCCGGCCTCGACCCACGCGTCGCCGTTC
>JAYRJH010000460.1:0-2208 GCA_041906415.1 Sphingomonas sp.
AGCGCCTGGTCGCCTCCGCTCGGGGAGGGCGCCCCGGTTTTCGAAGCGGGGATAGGGCTGCACTATGGCGTTGTCATCGGCGGCGTGCTGGAGAGCGGCTATCATGACGAGTTTACCGTTATTGGCGACGCCGTGAACGTCGCGCAGCGCCTCGAGGCCCTGACCAAGGAACGCGACGCGGCGCTCGTGGTCTCGTGTGATCTGCTCGCGCAGACCCGACAAGCCGGCGGACAGAAGAACTGGATCACGGAGGAAGCGGTCACCCTTTCCGGCCGCCGCATTCCGGTCGACATTGCCTATCTGCCGCGTCCCGCGTCGCGAAGTCAGCGTCCGACGTAAAACGCCGGGCGCCGCGCCAGCCAGGCATCCAGCGCCTCGCGCGTGTCATGGCTCGGCACCATGCGGGCGAACTGCTCGCTTTCGATGGCGAGGCCTTCCGCAAGCGAGACATCGAGGCCGCGCGTCACCGCGGTGATGATGCGCGCCGCGGCGAGCGGTGAATGGCGCAGGATGCGCCGGGCGAGAGCGAGGGCGGCCGGCAGGACCTCGTCATGCGGCACGACCTTGTTGACGAGCCCGATCTCATAGGCGCGCTCCGCCGTGATGGGATCGCCAGTCAGCAGAAGCTCGAGGCCGCGCTTGCGGCCGGCGAGGCGGGGCAGGCGCTGCGTTCCGCCGAAGGTCGGCGGAATGCCGATATTGATCTCAGGCTTGGCGAAGACAGCCTTTTCGCTCGCCACCGCGAGATGCACCGCCTCGGTGATCTCGCAGCCGCCGCCATAGGCGATGCCGTTGACCGCCGCGATCACCGGCTTGCGGAAAGTCTCGAGCCGCGCCGTCATCGCCTGGCCGCGCCGGACAAAGGCTTTCACCGCGGCTTGCGGGCCTTGCTTGATGCTCTCGGAGAACTCCGTGATGTCGGCGCCGGCGGAGAAGGCGCGGGGGCCCGCTCCCGTGAGGATCACCACGCCGATGCCGTCGTCGTGTTCGATGCTGTCGAGCTGCGCCACCAGGCTGTCGATGAGGGCGTAGCTCAGCGCGTTCAGCTTGTCGGGGCGGTTGAAGGTCAGCACCGCGATGGCACCCTGGGTATCGCGGAGAATGAGATCGGACATCGGCTTGCCTCGGCTGGTTCGTTGCACCGCCGGAAAGCTAGCTTCCGTCCATCCTTGCGTATACTCACTAGGCAGTATACATAATGGCATGCCGCCTAATGGAAGCGAGACACGTGACCGGATCGTCGCCGCGGCGGCGCGGCTGTTCTATGCCGAGGGCATCCGGGCGGTGAGCGTCGATGCCGTGGCCGAGAAGGCCGGCATCACCAAGAAGACGCTCTATTATCACTTCGCGAGCAAGGACGAGCTGATCGCCGCTTATCTCGAAGCGCGCGACCAGCCGATTCTGGATCTCTTCAGGGGCTGGTTCGAAGGCACGCAAGGCTCGGCGCGCGACAAGGTCAGGGGCCTGTTCACCCAATTCGCGCACGCCGTGGACACGCCGCGTTGGAAAGGCTGCGGGTTTCTGCGCACCACCGCCGAGCTCGCCAGCACGCCGGGTCATCCCGCCATCAAAGCCGGCGCCGCCCATAAGAAGCGCTTCGAATCCTGGCTCACCGACGCGCTCTTGCGTGAAGGGGTCGCCGAGCCGGCGCGCACCGCCCGTGCCATCGCCATCCTGCTCGATGGCGCCGCCACGGTGATGCTCATCCACCGCGACCGGGCCTATGTGGAGGCGGCGGGCGAGACGGCGGCGGGACTGATTGCGGCTTAGAGTGCGACGGCCAGAGCCCTCAAAAATGCCCGTGTGCCTTCAACGCGGCCGCGAAGGTGGCGAGTGGCGCTACTAAAGTCAGTGGTCGGCTGGCTACTGGCTCGGCGCCGAAGCGCGCATACCAAGCCGCCGCCCGTTCGCTCTTGGCGTCGATCAGCATCAACACACCGCCGCCCTCGCTCGCCACGCGCAGGCAACGCCGCGCCGCTGCCAGCAGCAACTGGCCACCCAACCCCTGTCCCGCGATCGACACATCAACGGCAAGCCGCGCCAGCTTGAAGGCCGGCACTTCGTGCCGCGCCAAGCCCTTGGTCAACGTGGACGGAACGGCATCATAGGCAATCGCAGACGGCGCAATGGAATAGAAGCCGAGGATTCTTGTGCCATTGGCAACATCGACCGCGACAAAGGTCTTGGCGCTGCCCTGTTCGTGGCTTT
>JAYRJH010000461.1:0-2193 GCA_041906415.1 Sphingomonas sp.
ACATGCGCTGCGGCCGTCCCGACCGCGTCGAGGCGCGGCTGAAGAACGCGGCGCAATATGGCGAGGCGTTCTACGGCCAGCTTGCGCGGCAGGCGCTGGGCATGACCACGCATGTCATCCGCCCCCAGCGCATCACCGCCGACTGGGCGCTGCTGGAGCGCCGCCCGAACGTGCGCGTCGCAGCCGCGCTGGCGGAAATCGGGGAGAATGAGGCCGCCGATCAGGTGATCCGCCAGCAGGCGAGGATCGGCCCGGCCAATGAATTCGCGGCGCTCATCCGCCTGACCGAGCAGATGGACCTGCCCGCCAGCGTCGTGTGGCTGGCGCATAATTGCCCGCAGGGCGTCACCGCCACCGCGGAGGCGCGCTATCCCACGCCGAACTGGACGCCGGACACCGGCTGGCGCGTGGACAAGGCGCTGGTGCTGGCGCACACGCTCCAGGAATCGGGCTTCCGCAACAAGGTGGTCAGCCCCGCCGGGGCCTATGGCCTGATGCAGATCATGCCGGCGGCCGCGACCGATTACATGCGCGAACGCGGCCTCACCATCGATCGCGCTGCGTTGACGCGGCCGTCCACCAACATGGACATCGGCCAGCGGCATCTGGAAAAGCTGCGCGACATGGGGTTGACGCAGGGCCTGCTGCCCAAGGTGATCGCCGCCTATAATGCCGGGCCGAAGCCGGTGCAGGACTGGAACGCCATCGTCCGCGACGGCGGCGATCCCCTGCTCTACATCGAGAGCATCCCTTATTGGGAAACACGCGGCTATGTGACGATCGTGCTGCGCAATTACTGGATGTATGAGGCGCAGGCCGGGCGCGCCACCTTCGCCAGCCGCGCCGCGCTCGCGCAGGGCCTGTGGCCGCGCTTCCCCGGCCTGCCCGGGCCGAGCGCGGTGCGGATCAAGACGCCGCTCGCCCCGATCACGACCGTCGCGGCAAGCGCCGCGCCCGTCGCGGTGGCATCGGCGGGGATCAGCGGCGGACGCTGATCCCCTCCCCGCAGGCGGGAAATATTCCGCCTACACTCGATTTATCCGGCCAGCGCCTTCTTCAATAGCTCGTTGACCACCTGCGGATTGGCCTTGCCGCCCATCGCCTTCATCGTCTGGCCGACGAAGAAGCCGAACAACGCCTCCTTGCCCCCGCGATACTGCTCGAGCTGGTTCGGGTTCTTCGCCAGCACCTCGGCGATCACCGCCTCGATCGCGCCGGTGTCGGAGGTCTGCCTGAGACCGCGCTCCTCCACGATGCTGCCCGGTGCGTCGCCGGTTTCGAGCATCACCTCGAACACCTGCTTGGCGAGGCTGCCGGAAAGCGTGCCGTCCGCCACCAGGGCGAGCAGCTCGGCCGCCTGCCCCGGCGTGACCGGCGATTCCTCGATCCCCTTGCCGATCCGGTTGAGCGCGCCGAACAATTCGCCCGTCACCCAATTGGAGGCGGCAACCGGCGCGGCGCCGGCCTCCAGCAGCGCGTCGAACCAGCGCGCCGTCTCCACCTCCGCGGTCAGCACGTCAGCGTTATAGGGGGTGATGCCCAGCCTTTCGTAACGCTGGCGCTTGGCGTCCGGCAGTTCGGGCAGGGACGCCCGGCATTCCGCGAGAAAGGCATCGTCCAGTTCAAGCGGCAGCAGGTCCGGGTCCGGGAAGTAGCGGTAATCGTGCGCATCCTCCTTGGAGCGCATCGAGCGCGTCGTGCCCGTGTCCGGGTTGAACAGCCGCGTCTCCTGCACGATCGTGCCGCCGGACTCGAGCACGTCGACCTGCCGGTTCGCCTCATGCTCGATCGCGGCCATCACGAAGCGGACGGAATTGACGTTCTTCGTCTCGGTCCGCGTGCCGAATTCCTCGCCCGGCTTGCGCACGCTGACGTTGACGTCGGCGCGCATCGAGCCTTCCTCCATATTGCCGTCGCACGAGCCGACATAGCGCAGGATCGCCCTGAGCTTCCGCAGGTAAGCCCCTGCTTCGGCGGGAGAACGCATGTCCGGCCGGCTGACGATCTCCATCAGCGCCACGCCGGAGCGGTTGAGATCGACATAGGAGCGCGTCGGATGCTGGTCGTGCATCAGCTTGCCCGCGTCCTGCTCGACATGGATGCGCTCCACGCCGATCGTCTTGACCGTCTCGCCATCCTCGATCTCGATCGAGCCTTCGCCGACAAGCGGATGATAAAGCTGCGAAATCTGAT
>JAYRJH010000462.1:0-2176 GCA_041906415.1 Sphingomonas sp.
TCGTTGGGTTCGTTGCTGTCGGACACGCTTACTCTCCTGTGCTTGCGTAATAACGCGCGCGGAACGCGTTGGCGAACGTGCCGAGCGAGCCTTGCGCGATCGCGGCGCGCAGATCGGCCATCAGCACTTCGTAGAACCAGATATTATGCTCGGTCATCAGCATCGCGCCCAGGATTTCGCCCGCGCGGACCAGATGGTGCAGATAGGCGCGGCTCCACTTGCCGCACACCGGGCAGGGGCAGTCGGGGTCGAGCGGCCCCTGATCCTCGGCGAAGCGGGCGTTGCGGATGTTGATCGGGCCGGTGCGGGTGAAGGCCTGCCCCGTGCGCCCGGACCGCGTGGGCATCACGCAATCGAACATGTCGACCCCGCGTTCCACCGCCCCCACGATATCGTCGGGCTTGCCGACGCCCATCAGATAGCGCGGCTTTTCCGATGGAAGCTGGCCCGGTGCGAAATCGAGGCAGCCGAACATCGCCTCCTGCCCCTCGCCGACCGCGAGGCCGCCGATCGCATAGCCGTCGAAGCCGATATCGGTGAGCGCATCCGCCGAGGCCTTGCGCAACCCTTCGTCCAGCGCGCCCTGCTGGATGCCGAAGATGGCGTTGTGGGCGGCATGGTCCCCGCCCGCGTCGAACGCCGCGCGGCTGCGTCTCGCCCAGCGCATGGAGCGTTCCATCGCCGCCGCCTGCACCTCGCGCGTGGAGGTGGTGGGAACCAGCTCGTCGAACGCCATCACGATGTTCGAACCGAGCAGCCGCTGGATCTCGATCGAGCGTTCCGGGGAGAGCAGGTGGCGCGTGCCGTCCAGATGGCTCTTGAAGGAGACGCCCTCCTCGCTGCGTTTGGTGAGATCGGCGAGGCTCATCACCTGATAGCCGCCGGAATCGGTGAGGATCGGTTTGTCCCAGCCCATGAAGCCGTGCAGCCCGCCCAGCTTCGCCACCCGCTCCGCGCCGGGACGGAGCATCAGGTGATAGGTGTTGCCGAGGATGATATCCGCGCCGGACGCGGCGACATCGGCGGGCTTCATCGCCTTCACGGTGGCGGCGGTGCCGACCGGCATGAAGGCGGGTGTGCGGATCGTGCCGCGCCGCATCGCGATCGCGCCGGTGCGCGCCGCGCCGTCCGTGGCGGCGATGGTGAAAGTGAAACGGTCGGTCATTCCATGAATCTCATCGGGGCGGTTGCCCATGCCCCTTGTGCTTGCCGCTGGGCGGATTGGGCAGGGTGGCGCGGATCGTGAGACATTCCGCGCGCGTCACCGCGCCGTCATGGTCGCGATCGAGCCGGCGGAAGATCTGCGCCATCTTCACCTGCAATTCGTCCAGCGTGATGCGGTTGTCACCGTCCGCGTCCACCTCGAACGGGCTGGGCAACGCATTGCGGTCCCCCAGCCAGCGCTCCGCCCAGTCGGCGAACCCGATATAGCCGAGCGAGCCCTTGTGCCCCGTGTCGATCGCGGCGAAGCTGCGCGCGACGCAGGCGTGAAGCTCGGCCGCTGTGGTGCGGCCGTCATTGTCGGTGTCGCAGGCGGCGATCATCATCGCCACCGGCTCCACCATCATCGTCGCGGGCGGCTGGCCGGGGCCGGGCGGAACGGCGGCGGCCGGCGGGGCGGCCTGAAGCAGCAACAGAAGCGCGGCGATGCTCATGGCGTCCTGCCCTATGGGGCGCGGGAGCGGCTGGCAACCGGACAAAAAAGGACGGCGGGGAAGCAATGTTCGCCGCCGTCCATCAGGGAGGTCTGCTAAGGCTGCATAACGGGGGATGCGGGCATTGGTTCCCGCCCTTTCTTTCATGCCAGCGCCGCCGTTCCTCCCAGCAGCAGGCGGATGAGGTCGCCCTGGCCGCGCGCGCCGGTCTTGGCGTAGATGCGTTTCGAATAATTGCGCGCGGTTTCGATCGTCAGGCCGATGCGCGCGGCGGCTTCCGCGATGCTTTCCCCCTCGGCCAGCGCGGCGGCGAGCCGCGCCTCGCTGCGGGTGAGGCCGTGGAGCGCTTCCAGCGCGGCGGCGTCGATCGGCCCGGACGCGCGAAGCAGCGCGGTCATCCCCGTGGCGGAAGGGACCAGCAGCGCCTCCAGCCGGGGCGTCGCGGAAAGCAGGACGGGGCGCGGCGGCCCGTGCGAAGCGGCCGCATGGCGGGCAAGCAGGCGCGCCGCCTCCGCATCGCC
>JAYRJH010000023.1:0-15473 GCA_041906415.1 Sphingomonas sp.
GCCGTCGCGCGCGCGGATGCGCAGCGGGCCGGGGCGCACTTATCCGGCGACTTGGCTCTATGTCCGCGCCGATCTGCCGGTGCGCGTGGTCGACAGCTTCCAGGACTGGCGCAAGGTGGAAGACCCAGCCGGCGCGCAGGGCTGGATGCAGAGCAAGATGGTGAGCGCGCGCCGCACGGGAATCGTGCAGGGCGGCGTCGTGGAATTGCGCGAGAAACCCTCGCCCGGCGCGCGGGTGATGTGGCGCGCGGAGCCGGGCGTCGTCGGGCGCATCAGCCAATGCGGCGGCGGCTGGTGCCGCTTCGACGTCAGGGGGCAGGCTGGATTCGTGGAGTCCGGCCGCCTCTGGGGCGTGGGGCCTGAGGAGATACTGCCATGACGTTCCAGCTCGACGGTTTCGATCTCGACTCCTTCGTCCGCGCCACGCTGGCGGAGGATCTGGACGGCAAGGGCGACGTGACCTCCGACGCGGTGATCCCGGCCGATGCGCGCTTCCGCGCGGTGATGGCGACGCGCGATGCGATCACCGTGGCGGGGCTGGAGATCGCCGCCGGTTTCTTCCGCGCGCTCGATCCCGGCGTGGCGATCGAGATGCTGGTCGTCGACGGCGCGAGCGTGCCGCGCGGCACCGCGCTGATGCGGCTGGAAGGCCGCGCGGGCGCGATGCTGACGGCGGAACGCTCCGCGCTCAACACGGCGCAGCATCTTTCCGGCATCGCGACGCTGACCCGCGCCTATGTCGACAGCATCGCGGGCACGGGCGCGACCCTGCTCGACACGCGCAAGACGATCCCCGGCCTCCGGCGGCTGGAGAAATACGCCACCCGCATGGGCGGCGCCACGAATCATCGCATGGGCCTGTGGGACGCGGCGATGATAAAGGACAATCATGTCGCGATCGCCGGCGGCGTGGGCGAAGCGGTGCGCCGGGCGAAGGCGGCGGGCGTGGCGCGGATCATCGTGGAAGCCGACCGTATCGACCAGATCGGGCCGGCGCTGGAGGCCGGCGCGACATGGCTGCTGCTCGACAACATGCCGCCAGCGATGCTGCGCGAGGCGGTGGCGCTGATCGCCGGGCGCGTGCCGGTCGAGGCGTCGGGCGGCGTGACGCTGGACACGATCCGCGGGATCGCGGAAACCGGCGTCGATTACATCAGCGTCGGCCGCATCACCCAATCCGCCCCCGCCGCCGATATCGGGCTGGATTTCGACCTGGCTTGACCCTGTTTGCGCCCTCGTCCGGCGGCGGGGCTGGCGGCGAACAATTCCGCCCCTGCCTGAACAGCTTGCATGGCGCACGCGCGGGGCGATAACCTGTCCCGCGAAATGGGGATGGAACATGCGCCCGGGATCGATCGTCCGCTATGAAAGGCTCTATCTGGCATCCTTCGTGCCGGGGCTTGCCGGCGCGGCGCTGGAATGGCGGGAGGATACGGCAAGCGCGCATATCAGCCGCGTACTGGTGGGGCCGGGATCGTTCCAGCCGTTCGTGCTGGCGCTCGTCATCGTGGCGGCGGTGACGCTCTGGTATTTCACCGCCCGCAAGCCCAGCCTCGCGGCGAAATGGGTGGTGCTGCTGATCGCGGTCTTCTCGCTGTGGCGGCTGGCCGACCGGACGCTGACGGTGATGCGCGACGGGGCATCGACCGCATTGGTGCTGGGGATTGCGGCGTCGCTGCTCTATGTCGCCGCCACCCTGTTCCTGTTCAGGCCGGACGCGCGCGCGTGGTTCGGCGAGGCAAATGATGGAGATGACGACGCATGATTCGTAACCGCGCGCTGCTCGCCGCAGCAGCAGCGATCGCCCTTCCCGGCGCGGCGGGGGCGCAAGCCCTGCGCTGCGCCGTGCCGGGCGACCTCGCCGCGCCGCACGCCGACCTGCCCAGCGAGCGCGAGCCGCAGCGGCTGCTCCCCATCGGCGGCTATACGCTGGCGATCAGCTGGTCGCCGGAATTCTGCCGCACGCGGATGCACGATCCCGCCGCGCGGATACAGTGCGGCGCCAACCGCTTCGGCTTCGTCCTCCACGGCCTGTGGCCGGACGGTGAGGGGAAGGACTGGCCGCAATATTGCGCCGCCACCGATATCCTGCCGCGCCCGGTGATCGCCGCCAACCTCTGCTCCACCCCGTCGGCGCAGCTGCTCCAGCACGAATGGGCCAAGCACGGCACCTGCATGAAGGGGGAGACGCCCGCGAGCTTCTTCCGCCGCTCGACCGGCATGTATGGCAAGCTGCGCTACCCGGACATGAACGCCTTGTCTCGCCGCCCGCTCACCGCGGGCCAGTTCGCGGCCGCCTTCGCGCGCGCGAACCCCGGCATCCGGCCGGACATGATGCGGATCACCGCGAAGAAGCAGGGCTGGCTGGACGAGGTGTGGCTGTGCCTCGACAAGGCCTTCAACTACACGCGCTGCCCCGCGCATCAGGGCGGGGTCTCCCCGGATTCGCGGCTGAAGATCTGGCGCGGGCCGCGCTGACGCTGACACCCCTCGCCTCCCCGTCGCTCCGGCTCATGCCGGGCGGCGGGGAGGAGCCTGGAGCCTACCGCGCGATGCCGCCTGCGGCGAGCACGGCCAAAGTCACCAGTTCGCTGGCCGAGGAGGTCATCGGCGCGATCTGCACCGGCTTCTCCATGCCGATCAGCATCGGGCCGATCATCGAATCCCCGCCCAGCTCGCGCAGCAATTTCGCGGAGATGTTGGCCGATTGCAGCCCCGGCATCACCAGCACGTTCGCCGGGCCTGAAAGCCGCGCGAAGGGATAGTTCGCAAGCTGCTTCGGGTTGAGCGCCACGTCGGGCGGCATCTCGCCTTCATATTCGAAGCTCACCTTGCGCCCGTCGAGCACCGTCACCGCATCGCGGATATTGTCCAGCCACTGCCCTTCGGGATTGCCGAAGGTGGAATAGCTCATGAAGGCGACGCGCGGCTCATGGCCCATTCGGCGGGCGACCTGCGCGGTCTGCTCGGCAATGTCGGCCAGTTCCTCCGGGCTGGGGCGTTCGTTGACGGTGGTGTCCGCGATGAACACCGTATGCGTCTGCCCCACCATGATGTGGATGCCGAAGGGGGTGCGCCCCGCCTCGGCATTGATGACGCGCTTCACGGCGCGCATCGTCTGCGCCCAGGTGCGGGTGATGCCGGTAATCATCGCATCGGCCTCGCCGAGCTGGAGCATCACCGCGCCGAAGATATTGCGATCCTGATTTATCATCCGCTCGCAATCGCGTCGCAGATAGCCGCGCCGCTGGAGCCGCTCATAGAGGAAGTCCACCATCTTCGGCACCAGCGGGGAATGGCGGCTGTTGTGCAGCTCATATTCCTCCGGATTGCTGACGCCTAATGCGCGGAGCCGGTCCGGCACGTCGTCGCGGCCGACCAGCACGGGGGTGCCATAGCCCCCTTCCTTGAACTGGATCGCGGCGCGCAGCACCACTTCTTCCTCGCCCTCGGCGAACAGCACGCGCTTGGGATGCGCGCGCGCGCCCTCATAAGCGAGGGTGAGCACCGACGTGGTCGGATTGAGCCGCGCGCGAAGCTGCTCGCGATATCCTTCCATGTCGAGGATCGGCCGGGTCGCCACGCCCGAATCCATCGCCGCTTTGGCGACCGCGACCGGCACGACCTCCATCAGCCGGGGATCGAACGGCGCGGGGATGATATATTCCGGGCCGAACACATGCGCCGTGCCATAGGCGATCGCCACTTCCTCCGGCACGCGCTCGCGCGCCAGCTCCGCGATGGCCTGCGCCGCGGCGACCTTCATCTCCTCGTTGATCGCGGATGCGCGCACGTCCAGCGCGCCGCGGAAGATGAAGGGGAAGCCAAGCACGTTGTTGACCTGGTTGGGATAATCCGAACGCCCGGTCGCGATGATCGCATCGGGGCGCGCCGCCTTCGCCTCCTCCGGGCGGATTTCCGGCTCCGGGTTGGCCATGGCGAAGATGATCGGCGCCTTCGCCATGTCCTTCACCATCTCCGGCTTAAGCGCGCCGGCGGCGGAGAGGCCGAGGAACACGTCCGCGCCGACGAGCGCCTCGGTCAGCGAGCGGCGCTCGGTATTGGCGGCGTGGGCGGACTGCCACTGGTTCACGTCCGCGCGGCCCTGATAGATCACGCCCTTGCGATCGCACATCAGCACGTTGTCGTGCCGGACGCCCATCGCCTTGATAAGCTCGGTGCAGGCGATCGCCGCCGCGCCCGCGCCGTTCACCACCACCTTCACCTCATTGATGTTCCGGCCCGTCAGCAGGCAGGCGTTGATGAGGCCGGCGGCGGTGATGATCGCGGTGCCGTGCTGATCGTCGTGGAAGACGGGGATGTTCATCCGCTCGCGCAGGGTCTGCTCGATGATGAAGCATTCCGGGGCCTTGATGTCCTCCAGGTTGATGCCGCCGAACGACGGCTCCAGCAGGGCCACGCAGTTGATGAAGGCGTCCACGTCCTCGGTCGCCACTTCCAGGTCGATCGAATCCACGTCGGCGAAGCGCTTGAACAGCACCGCCTTGCCTTCCATCACCGGCTTCGACGCCAGCGCGCCGAGATTGCCCATGCCCAGGATCGCCGTGCCGTTCGAGATCACCGCGACCAGATTGCCCTTCGCGGTATAGTCATACGCGGTCGCCGGGTCCTTCGCGATCGCCTCCACCGGCACCGCCACGCCCGGTGAATAGGCGAGCGCCAGATCGCGCTGCGTCGCCATCGGTTTCGACGCGATGATCTCGATCTTGCCCGGACGCCCTTCGGAGTGGAAGAGCAGGGCTTCGCGTTCGGAAAACTGGACGTTCGGCGCTTCTGACATGCTGGACCTTTGCTGGAGTGACGTAGCGGAAGCCTTTAGGGTCGAAACACGATCAGAACAATGTCGCGATCGCCCGGAAATATCGCGCCGCGCCCCTCACGCCGCGACAGCCGCGCGCCGAAAACAGCCGCGCGCATGATCGTTCACCATCCCGATCGCCTGCATCCAGGCATAGGTGATCGTCGGCCCGACGAACTTGAACCCGCGTTTCTTCAACGCCTTCGATATGGTTTCGGAAAGCGGCGTGCTGGCGGGAACGCTGATCCCGTCGCCCGCGATCGACTTCCCGTCGGTGAAGCCCCAGCAAAAATCGTGGAAGGCCGCCGCTCCCATCTCCTCATAGACCTGCGCGCCGCGGATCGTCGCCGCGATCTTCGCCCGGGACCGGACGATGCCGGGGTCGGCCATCAGCCGCGTCACGTCCGCCTCGCCGAACGCCGCCACCTTCGCGGGATCGAAACCCGCGAAGGCCGCGCGGAAGCCTTCGCGCTTCGCAAGGATCGTGCGCCACGACAGCCCGGCCTGGAAGCCCTCCAGCATCAGCATCTCCCACACCATGCGCGGATCATGCTGCGGCACGCCCCATTCCTCGTCGTGATAGGCGCGCTCCAGCGGGTCTTTTTCCGCCCAGCGGCAGCGTTGTGGCTCCATCCTCGTCAACTCCCCTGTTCCCTGGCGGACCGCGGGACGGTATCGCCGCGCTGATGACCGCCAAATCCGCTTCCCCTTCTTCCGTCACCCCGATGATGGCGCAATATCTCGCGCTGAAGGACGAAGCGGGCGATTGCCTGCTGTTCTACCGCATGGGCGATTTCTTCGAACTGTTTTTCGACGACGCCCGGATCGCGAGCGGCGTGCTGGACATCGCGCTCACCGCGCGCGGCGAACATGGCGGGCAGCCTATCCCGATGTGCGGCGTGCCCGTCCATGCCGCGACCGTCTATCTCCAGCGGCTCATCAAGGCGGGCCATCGCGTCGCCATCGCGGAGCAGACCGAGTCGCCGGAAGAGGCCCGCAAGGCGCGCGGGTCCAAGGCGCTGGTCAACCGCGCGATCATCCGCTTCGTCACCGCCGGCACGCTGACGGAGGAAGCGTTGCTCGACGCGCGCGCCGCCAACTGGTGCGTGGCGGTCGGCGAGGCGGGCGGCGAGATGGCGCTGGCGGCGGCGGACATCTCCACCGGCCGGTTCGAGGTGATCGGCTGCACCGCGCAGGGGCTTGGCGCGGAGCTGGCGCGGCTCGCGGCCGCCGAGGTGATCGCGGCGGAGGGCGGCGACGCGCCCGCCACCGTCTGGCGCCCGCGCGCCGATTTCGAGAGCGGCGCGGGCGAGGCGCGGCTGAAGCGGCGCTACGGCGTGGCGACGCTCGACGGCTTCGGCCAGTTCAGCCGCGCGATGCTGGCGGCGGCGGGCGGGCTGGTCGCCTATCTCGACCATACCGCCAAGGGCGCCTTGCCCTTCCTCCGCCCCCCGCGCCTTTCCAGCGCCGCCGCCGCGATGGCGATCGACGCCGCGACGCGCGAGAGCCTCGAACTCACCCAGACCACCGGAGGCGCGCGCAAGGGCAGCCTGCTCGACGCGGTGGACCGCACCGTGACCGGGGCTGGCGCGCGGCTGCTCGCGGCCGATATCGGCGCGCCGCTGATGGACAAGGCCGCGATCGATGCACGGCTCGATCTGGTGCGGCTGTTCCACGACGACAGCCCGCTGCGCGACCGCCTGCGCGCCGCGCTGCGCGCCCTGCCGGACGTGGGCCGCGCGCTCGGGCGGCTGGCGGCGGGACGCGGCTCCCCGCGCGATCTGGGCCAGCTCCGCGACGGGCTGGACGGCGCGTGGTTGCTCGGCGAGATGCTCGGCAAGGTCGATGCGCCACCGCCGCTGCTTGCCGAACTCGCCCCGCAATTGCGCGGCCATGGCGCGCTGATCGACCTGCTCAAGCGCGCGCTCGTCCCCTCGCCGCCGATCGAGGCCTCCGACGGTGGTTACATCGCCGCCGGCTATGACGCCGCGCTCGACGACCTGCGCGACGCGGGCGCGGGCGGTCGCCGCGCCATCGCCGCGCTGGAGGCGAAATACCGCGCCGAGACGGGCACGGCCACGCTCAAGATCCGCCACAACGGCGTGCTCGGCTATCATATCGAGGTGCCCGCCAAGGCCGCCGATGCGCTGATGAGACCCGACTCCGGCTTCACCCATCGCCAGACGCTCGCCGGCGTGGTCCGCTTCAACGCGCCCGAGCTGCACGAGGTCGCCGCCCGCGTCACGCAGGCCGGCGCACACGCGCTCGCCGCCGAGGCCGCGCATCTGGAGGACCTCACCGCGCAGGCGCTCGCCCGCCGCGAGGAGATCGCCGCCACCGCCGACGCGCTCGCCCGGCTCGACGTCGCCGCCGCCAATGCCGAGCGCGCGGCGGAAGGCGCATGGGCGCGCCCGCATCTGGTCGACCATCCCTGTTTCGAGGTGTCCGGCGGGCGGCATCCGGTGGTGGAGGCGGCGGTGGCGAAGGCGGGCGAGCGCTTCGTCGCCAACGACTGCACGCTCTCTGAAACCTCCCGGCTGTGGCTCGTCACCGGGCCGAACATGGGCGGCAAATCCACTTTCCTGCGGCAGAACGCGCTGATCGCGGTGCTGGCGCAGGCGGGCAGCTACGTTCCCGCGAGCAAGGCGACGCTCGGGCTGGTCGATCGCCTGTTCAGCCGCGTCGGCGCCTCGGACAATCTGGCGCGCGGCCGCTCCACCTTCATGGTCGAGATGGTGGAGACGGCCGCAATCCTCGCGCAGGCCACCCCGCGCAGCTTCGTGATCCTCGACGAGGTGGGGCGCGGCACCTCCACCTATGACGGCCTCGCCATCGCCTGGGCGGTGGTGGAGGCGATCCATGAGGATAATCGCTGCCGCTGCCTGTTCGCGACCCATTATCACGAGCTGACCCGCCTCGCTGAGCGCTGCGACGCGCTCAGCCTCCACCATGTCCGCGCGCGCGAATGGAAGGGCGAGCTGGTGCTGCTCCACGAAGTCGCCACCGGCCCCGCCGACCGCAGCTACGGCCTCGCCGTGGCCCGCCTCGCCGGCATGCCCCCCGCCACCATCGCCCGCGCCAAGTCCGTCCTCGCCCGTCTCGAGGCCGGCCGCGCCAGGACCGGCGGGTTAGCTGCTGGTCTGGACGACCTCCCCCTGTTCGCCGCCGCGGCCGAAGCGGAGGAGGAGCAATGCGACGCGATCCGCAGCGCGGTGGAGGCGATCGACGTCGATGCACTGTCGCCGCGCGAGGCACTCGACGCGCTCTACCGGCTGAAGGCGCTGGCACGGGAAGGATAAGGAACCGCGCCGCACGAACTGCGTAGAGGGGCAAACCCCTTACCCAAAAGGCGCATCTTCCATGTCCGACACCCCCGTCTGGTTCATCACCGGCTGTTCCACCGGCTTCGGTCGCGCACTGGCGGAGCGCGTGCTGGCGCGCGGGCAGCGCGTCGTCGCCACCGCGCGCGACCGGGCCCGCGTCGCCGACTTGGCCGGCGATGACGAGACGCTGCTGGCGCTGGACCTCGACGTCACCGATGCCGGCCAGATCGCCGCCGCCGTCGATGCGGCAATGGCGCGGTTCGGCCGCATCGACGTGCTGGTGAACAATGCCGGCTATGGCTACCAGGCCGCGATCGAGGAAGGCGTGGAGGCCGAAATCCGCGCCCAGTTCGACGCCAACGTCTTCGGTCTGTTCGCCCTCACCCGCGCCGTCCTGCCCGTCATGCGCGCCGCCAGTCGCGGCCACATTCTCAACATCACCTCGGTCGCCGGTCTCGCCGGCTTCCCCGCCTCCGGCTACTACGCCGCCAGCAAGCACGCGGTCGAAGGCTGGTCCGACTCGCTCGCCGCAGAAGTCGCGCCGCTCGGCCTCCACGTCACCTGCGTCGAACCCGGCCCCTTCCGCACCGACTGGGCCGGCCGCTCCCTGCGCCAGACACCCAACCGCATCGCCGCCTATGCCGACACGGCCGGCGCCCGCATGAAGAGCACCAGCGACATCAGCGGCAATCAGGCGGGCGACCCCGTCCGCGCCGCCGACGCGATGATCGCGCTCACCGAACGCGATGATCCGCCCCGCCACCTCGTCCTCGGCCGCTGGGGCCACGATGCCGTCGTCCAGCGCCTGCGTGAACGCCTGAGCGAGATCGAATCGCTGCGTGACGAGGCGCTCGCGACCGACTTCCCCGACGGCGGCTGAAAGGCTGTTTTTAAGGTGCCGACCCGCTAAGGCTGACCCATGTCGAGCCGCTTCGAAACGCTGTCCCACCGCCGCGCCATCGTCGACCGCCGGCGATTGGCCGAGCAGATCGCCGAACTCGGGCCGTTGCGCGGACCCGAAGGGCGCAAGGCGATGACCCCCGTGCTGAAGGCGGCGCTGGAGACCGGCCGGGCGGAGGTCTCGCGCCGCCTGATCGCCTATCCGTCGCGCGGGCTGGAGGCGGCGGCGGGCCAGGCCTATCTGATCGACCAGATCCTGCGCGTCCTGTTCGATGCGACGACGCAGGAGCTTTACCCGCTCCACAACCCCACCGCGGCCGAGCGGCTGACCCTGATCGCGGTCGGCGGCTATGGCCGTGGCGAGATGGCGCCGCATTCGGACGTCGACATCGGCTTCCTCACGCCCTGGAAGCAGACGCCCCATGCCGAGCAGGTTATCGAGTCGATGCTCTATTCGCTCTGGGATCTGGGGCTGAAGGTCGGCCATTCCAGCCGTTCGGTGGACGAGATGATCCGCCAGGCGCGCAGCGACATCACCGTGCGCACCGCGCTCCTCGAATCGCGCCTGGTCTGCGGCGACGCCGGGCTGTACGAAGAGGCCGGCCGCCGCTTCAAGGCGGAAATCCAGAAGGACACCCACCGCCAGTTCATCGCCGACAAGCTGGCCGAACGCGACGCGCGTCACCGCAAGATGGGCGACACGCGCTACGTGGTCGAACCCAACGTCAAGGAGGGCAAGGGCGGCCTGCGCGACCTCCACGCGCTGTTCTGGATCGGCAAATATGTCCATGACGTGCAGCGCGCGACCGATCTGGTCGAGGCCGGGCTGTTCACGCGGCAGGAATATCGCCAGTTCCACCGCGCCGACAATTTCCTGTGGGCGGTGCGCTGCCACCTGCACGACATCACCGGCCGTGCCGAGGACCGGCTGACCTTCGACGTGCAGCGCCAGATCGCCGAGCGGATGCGCTACGCCGATCGCCCCGGCAAGCCGCGCGTCGAACGCTTCATGCAATTCTACTTTCTTCAGGCCAAGACGGTCGGCGCGCTGACCGGCGTCTTCCTGGCGCATCTGGACGAGCGGTTCGCGGCACGCGGCCACCGCTTCGGCCTGCCCACCATCCGCCGCCGCCCGCGCCGCCTCAACGGCTTCGTCCTGGACCGCGGCCGGCTCGCCCTGCCCGGCGACGGCTTCTTCGCCGAAGACCCGGTGCGACTGATCGAAATCTTCCAGCTCGCCGACCGCTACGAGCTGGAGGTGCACCCCCTCGCCATGCGCGCCGCCGCGCGCGACGCGAAGCTGGCCGACGAGATCCGCACCGATCCCCGCGCCAACGCGCTGTTCCTCGACGTGCTGACCAGCCCCCGCGATCCCGAGCTGGTGCTGCGCTGGATGAACGAGGCCGGCGTGTTCGGCCGCTTCGTGCCCGATTTCGGCCGTGTCGTCGCGCAGATGCAGTTCGACATGTACCATCACTACACGGTGGACGAGCATACGATCCGCGCCATCGGCCTGCTGTCCCGGATCGAGCGCGGCCTGCTGCGCGAGGATCATCCGCTCGCCAGCACCGTCGCCGAACAGATTTTGTCGCGCCGGGTGCTGTATGTCGCGGTACTGCTCCACGACATCGCCAAGGGGCGCGGCGGCGACCATTCGATCCTGGGTGCCGGCGTCGCCCAGCGCCTGTGCCCGCGCCTGGGGCTGAGCGCCGCGGAAACCGAGACGGTGGCATGGCTGGTCCGCTGGCACCTGCTGATGTCCGCCACCGCCTTCAAGCGCGACCTGTCGGACTTCAAGACGATCCTCGACTTCTGCGACACCGTGCAAAGCCCGGAGCGGCTGCGCCTGCTGCTGGTCCTCACCGTGGTCGATATCCGCGCCGTCGGCCCCGGCACCTGGAACAGTTGGAAGCGGCAATTGCTGTCCGACCTGTATGAAGCCGCCGAAGAGGTGCTGCGCCTGGGCCACAAGCAGCGCGGCCGTGGCGAGCGGATCGCCGCCAAGCAGTCGCGGCTGTGGGAAACGCTCGGCTGGATCGAGGCGGATTATACCGGCCATGTCCGCCGCCTGCCGGAAGCCTATTGGATCGCCGAGCCCGACGACGTGCTGGCGATCAACGCGCGGCAGATGGCGGCGGCCGGCGACGCGCAGCTATCGATCGAGGCGGCGGTCGATCCCGATCGCGGCGCGACCCTGGTGTCGATCTACGCCGCCGATCATCCCGGCCTGTTCTACCGCATCGCGGGTGCGATCCATGTCGCGGGCGGCAACGTCATCGATGCGCGCATCCACACGACGCGCGACGGCATGGCGATCGACAATTTTCTGGTGCAGGACCCGCTCGGTCGTCCCTTTGACGATCCCGCGCAACTGACCCGCCTGAAACGCGCGATCGAGGATGCGCTCGCCAATCGCGGCAAGCTGGCCGACCGTCTGGTCGCCAAGCCCGCCCCCCGCCCGCGCGCGGAAGCCTTCGACCTGCAACCCAATGTCCTGATCGACAACCGCGCCTCGAACCGCTTCACCGTGGTGGAGGTCCATGCCCGCGACCGGCCGGCGCTGCTCAACCGGCTGGCCCATGCGCTGTTCCAGTCCAAGGTCACGATCCATTCGGCGCACGTCGCCACCTATGGCGAGCGCGCGGTGGACGTCTTCTATCTCACCGATCTGACCGGAGACCGCATCGTCGCCCCGGCACGGCTGAAGACGCTGGAAAAACGCCTGCTCGGTGCGGCCACGGGCGAAACACTGGAACTGGCGGCATAACACGCCCTCTCCCCTCCGGGGAGAGGGAGGGGACCCGCGGCTTTAGCCGCGGGGAGGGTGAGGGGCAGACCAGCAGTGCCGCGCTGCTTGGCAACCCCTCACTCCTCCCACCGAGAGAGGAATTTTACATCCCCTACTTACACTTGGCCGCAGACCGCCCGGCCTCGACCTGCCCCTTCATCGCCGCCGACAGCTTGGCGCCGTAAACGTCGGACAGTTCGTCATAAACCTTGCACGCATCCGCCGGCTTGTTCAGCTTCGTCAGCGCCTGTCCCAGATACAACAGGCTGTCGGGCGCCCGCTCGCCATCCGGAAACTTCTTGTAATTCTCGTAGAACGCCATGGAGGCAAGGCTGGGCTTGCCCGCATCCAGATAGGACCGGCCGAGCAGATTCTGCGCATAGCTGGCGCGCTTGCTCTTGGGATAGGTCGCCACGACCTTCTTCAACTGCGCCTCGGCTTCCGGATATTTCTTCGCGCTCCACAGGCGGTAGCCGTAGAGATATTCGTCCTCCGCCGCATCGCCGGTCGCAGGCTTCTCAACCCCCGCCACCGCGACGGGTGCGGCGACCGCGGCGGGCTTCGCGCCTGCACTGCCACCGGGGGCGCGAACCGGCGGCGGCGAGACCGCGGCCCCCTCCAGCGGCGTGCTCTCGTTCGCCGGCGCGATCGGTGCCGGCCCACCCTCGACCAGCTTCAGGCGATTGTCCGTCGCGCGCTTATACGCCTCGAACTGTTCCTGAAGCTGGCGGACGCGAAAGCCGTTCTGCTCGATCTGTCCGGTCAGCGACGACAATTGTTCTTCCAGCGAGGTCACACGCGCCGAAAGGTCGGTGATCGCGCTGGTCGCGGGCACACCGGGCGCGGTCTGCGGCGCCTGCGATGCGGTGATGTCGGGCTGCAGATACTGGCCCGCACCGTTCGGGAACACCTTGCGCTGCACCGCGCGCATTTCGCTTTCCAGCTTGCTCACGCGGCCCTCCACGGCTTGCGCGGATACCGCAGCCGGCAGGAACAGGGCGGCGGCAACGCCGGTCATCAACAGGTTACGCATCGATCACACCCCCCGGTGCAAGCAGGATTTCCAGGAACATTGACCATAACTGCAACGCCCAAGCTGTCGCCAGCCTTAAAGCGGCCGCCCGCGCACGCTATTCCTGGGTGGCCGCCGCATTCAGCGGCCGCTCCGGCGTCGGCTCGGCCACGGGTGCCGCCGCTGCGGGAACCGGCGTCCCCGCCAGCCGTGCGCCCACCGCGGCGGCGTCGACGCGCACGTCCTTGATCGGGCGCGATCCGTCGCCCAGCGGCGGTGTGGCCTTGCCGTTCAGCATGATGGTCAGCTTGTCGGGCCGGCCGACATTGATCTTGGGCTCGCGCGCGCCCGTGGGCACGTCGAACCGCTCGCCCGCCTTCATCGTCTTCAGGAACAGCGTTTCGTTGTCTGCGTCATAGACGCGCAGCCACACCTCGTCATTGGCGACCAGCGTCACCTGCCCCGCGGTGACGGCGGGTACCGGCTGCGTCACCGTCTTGGTCGCGGCGGCCGGGGCCGGCGCGGCGATTTCGGGCGCGTCCGGCGTCGCTGTGGTGCGGTTGTGGAACAATTCGGTGCCGAACCACAAGGCGACCAGCACCAGGACCGCAAGCGCCACGCCGACGCCCAGGATCGCCAGGCCGCGCGGCGGAACGCGGGCCGGGTCGGCGATATCGTGGGGAACGTAATCGCTCTGGCGGCGGCCGATCCGGTCCACCTCCGCCCGCACCGAATGGGCGATCGCCACCTCGTCCGCGCCGACCGCACGGGCATAGGCCTTGGCAAAGCCCATCGCATAGGTCGCCGACGGCAGGCTCTGATAATCCGATGCCTCGATCGCCGCCAGATGGCGGTTGGGGATACGGGTACGTGCGCCGACATCCGCGAGGGACAGGCTCTGCGCCTCGCGAGCGGCGCGCAGAACGTCGCCGGCACGCGCGGGTGCCGCGGGCGCGGCGTCATGGCCCGGATTGACCTCGTCCATTCTCAACTCCGAAGCGACCGCGGCCCACCCTGCCGGTCGCCCCCGTCTTTCCCAAAGGGTTGTAAGCCTGTCAACGCGCGCTCTGCCTCGGCATCAGGCCAATTCCACCCCGTTCGTCGCAGCCCAGGCACCAAGCACCCCGCGCATGTCACGCGGCGGATGGGCCAGCAGCCGCTCCATCTCGGCGCCGATGGCGGCGTGATCGAGCGATCGGACCATGGCCTTGACCGGCCCGACCGCCGCCGGCGTGATCGACAACCGGTCGATGCCGATCCCGATCAGCGCCATCGCCTCCAGCGGCCGTCCGCCCATTTCGCCGCATACCGCGACGGGAACCCCGGCGGCCCGCGCCGGCTCCACCACCCGGCGCAGGAAGCGCAGGATGGACGGCGACAGCCAGTCATAGCGTTCCGCCAGCTTCGGATTGGCGCGGTCGGCGGCGAACAGGAACTGGGTCAGGTCGTTGGTGCCGATCGACAGGAAATCGACCTGCGGCAGGATCAGGTCCAGTTGCTCGGCAAGCGCGGGCACTTCCAGCATCGCGCCGTAGCGGATCTCGTTCGGCATCCGCTTGCCGCGCCCCGACAGGAACAGCCGCTGCGCCTCGAACAGCGCACGCGCCTCGTCGAACTCCCACGCCTCGGACACCATCGGGAACATCACGTTCAGCGTACGCCCCCCCGCCGCCTCCAGCAGCGCGCGCGCCTGCGCCTTCATCAACCCGTCCCGCTCCAGCGCGAGGCGAAGCGCCCGCCATCCCATCGCCGGATTCTCTTCGTCGCCGGCCTCGATGTTCAGATAGGGCAGCGCCTTGTCGCCGCCGATGTCGATCGTGCGGAACACCACCGGCCGCTCGCCGGCCGCTTCCAGCACCTCGCGGTACAGCCGCTGCTGCCGCTCGCGCTGCGGCAGCGAGGCGGAGACCAGGAACTGGAACTCGGTGCGGAACAGGCCGATCCCGTCCGCGCCGGTAATGTCGAGCGCGGCGGCATCGTCACGCAGGCCGGCATTCACCATCACCGTCACCCGGTGACCGTCCTTCGTCTCGGGCGCCACATCGCGCAGCGCGGCATAGGCGGCGCGGCGCTTCTGCCGCAGGGTCAGCTTGGCGTCGAACGCCTCCTCCATCGCCGCCGACGGCCGCACGAAGACATTGTTCTCGACCGTGTCGAGGAGCAGCCGGTCGCCCTCCGCGATCAGCCGGCGGGTGTCGCGCACCCGGCCCAGCACCGGCACCCCCATCGCGCGCGCGACGATGATGACGTGCGCGGTCAGCGATCCCTCCTCCAGCACCACGCCCTTCAGCCGGCGCTTGTCATATTCCAGCAGTTCCGCCGGCCCCAGGTTGCGCGCGATCAGGATCGTATCCTGCCGCAGACCCAGTTGCGCCGCCGTCCCCATCTGGCCGGACACGATGCGCAGCAGCCGGTTCGACAGGTCCTCCAGATCGTGCATCCGATCGGCGAGCAGCGGGTCGTCGATCTGGCGCATGCGCTGGCGGGTGCGCTGCTGCACCCGCTCGATCGCCGCCTCCGCGGTCAGCCCGCTGTCGATCGCCTCGTTGATGCGCCGCGCCCACCCCTCGTCATAGGCGAACATCTTGTAGGTATCGATCACCTCCTCATGCTCGCCGCCGACACCGACCT
>JAYRJH010000463.1:0-2161 GCA_041906415.1 Sphingomonas sp.
CAAGCTTCTCGGCACCCGCCAGACGCAGGCGCGGGGTATCCGCTACAAGGGCGATGTCAGCGATCTCGACGCGCCGGCGAGCGGCGTGAGCCTCGCGGTCCTCCTCAAGGCCACGCGCCGCGATCTCCTGGGCGCGCGCGATCGCGCGCTACTGCAGGTCAACTATGATACCGGCTGCCGGCGCTCCGAACTCGCGGCGATGCGTATCGAGCATATCGACGGGCCCGACGTCGACGGGGCAGGGGTGGTCGAGATCGGCCGCAGCAAGACCGATCAGGAAGGGCAGGGGGCTCTCGCCTATCTCTCGCCCGCGACCATGCGCGCGATCGCTGAATGGTGCGACAAGGCCGGGATTGCGCGCGGGGCCCTGTTCCGGCGCGTCGAAACCTGGTTCGATGGCTCGATCCGCGGTGTGGGAGAGGAGGCGCTCAACCCCGGCACGATCACGCTCATCTACAAGCGGTTGATCCGCCAGGCATTCGACAAGAAACTGCTGGGGGCGATGAGCGAGGCCGAGCTCGAGCGCTGGGTCGCGGCCGTGTCGAGCCATTCGATCCGGGTTGGCGTGGCGCAAGACAATTTTGCGGCAGGAGAGAGCCTGCCCGCCATCATGCAGGCCTATCGCTGGCGCGATCCCAAGACGGTCATGCGCTATGGCGCGAAGCTGGCGGCCAAGAGCGGAGCGAGTGCGCGTCTCGCGAAGCGTTTCGGCGGTGAATGACAGGTTTTAGCTGTCCGCGTTTGGACAGTCGCAAACCGATGACCTGGCGCGGTTGGGCAGTGAGCGACACCGACATGCCTCAACGACCGAAGAAGCGAGCTCGCCGTCGGGCCGGCCCTAGCGCGCACCGATGGGGGCGAAGCCGCCGACCGGCGGGAACGCCTGTGCGCACTGCGACGTTCTTCTCGTCAGCGCGAGCATGCGTGACTGAACCTCTCCGGCTCGAAACCAAATCCCAAAGTGGAGGGCGGCATGGCCCGCATGTCGAGCGATTTCTTCGTCCAGCGCCTCAAGGATTGGGGCGTGAGCCGAATCTACGGCTATTCTGGCGATGGCATCAATGGCGTGCTGGGGGCGCTCCAGCGCGCCGAGAAGGAAGGCTCGGGCATCGAGTTCATCCAGGTCCGCCACGAGGAGATGGCGGCCTTCATGGCGACGGCGCATGCGAAATTCACCGGCGAGCTCGGCGTCTGCCTGTCGACCGGCGGTCCGGGCGCGACCCACCTGATCACCGGGCTCTATGACGCCAAGCTCGACCATGTCCCGGTCCTCGCGATCGCGGGCCAGGCCGAGAGCACCGTGCGCGGTGCAAGCTATCAGCAGGAGCTCAATCTCGACCGACTGTTTGCCGACGTCGCCGCCTATGTGCAGGAGGCGAGCGCGCCGGCGCAGGTCCGCCATGTGACCGATCGCGCGATCCGGATCGCGGTCGCGGGCAACGCGGTCTCAACCATCGTGCTGCCCAAGGACATACAGGATACGAAATATGAGGAGCCGGGCCAGGCGCACGGCTTCACCCGCTCGGGCACCGGCTATGCACATCCGATCGTCGTCCCGCAGCCCGCCGATCTCGCGCGCGCGGCGGAGGTACTGACTGCAGGCGCCAAGGTCGCTATCCTGATTGGGGCGAGAGCCCGCGGCGCGTCGGCCGTGGTGACCGAGGTCGCCGACCTGCTTGGCGCCGGCGTCGCCAAAGCGTTGCTCGGCAAGGATGTCCTGCCTGACGATCTGCCGTTCGTGACCGGGGCGATCGGCTTGCTCGGGACCAAGCCATCGTCCGACCTCATGCGCGAGTGCGACACGCTTCTGCTGATCGGCACGGGCTTTCCCTGGGCCGAGTTCCTGCCGAAAGACGGGCAGGCGAGGGCCGTGCAGGTCGACATCGACGCATCGATGCTGGGGCTGCGCTACCCCGTCGAGGTCAACCTGCATGGAGATGCCGCCGAAACGCTGAAAGCGCTGATCCCGCTGCTCCAGCGCAAGGATGATCGCAGTTGGCGCGAAGGCATCGAGAAGGCGACTGCGCAGTGGTGGCAGACGCTCGAGGAACGCGCCATGGCGGAAGCAAAGCCCGTCAATCCCCAGCGCGTGGTCTGGGAAATGTCGCCGCGTCTGCCCGCCGACGCGATCGTCACCTCGGATTCGGGCTCATGCGCCAAC
>JAYRJH010000024.1:0-15298 GCA_041906415.1 Sphingomonas sp.
CGTGGCGATCGACGATTTCGGAACGGGCTATTCCAGCCTCGCCTATCTGAAGGCGCTGCCGCTCGACTATCTCAAGATCGATCGCAGCCTGACGCGCGACATCGCCGGCTCCGCGCGCGACCGGGTGATCGTGCGCGGGGTGATCGCCATGGCCCACGCGCTCGGCCTCGCGACGGTGGCGGAAGGCGTGGAGACGGCCGCCGAGCGCGACATGCTGGCGGGCGAGGGGGCCGATCTCTATCAGGGCTATCTGTGCGCCGGGCCGCTCGACAGCGCGGGCCTGGCCGCGCTGGTGGAGAGCTGGGCGCTCATCCCGCGGCCTTCGCCAGCCCCTTCGACAATTGCAGCGCACCGTTGAGCCTCGCGTCCGCGTCCGGCCATGACCGGGTGAGCGCGAATTTCGAATCCGGCCGGAGCTTCGCGATCGCGCCGAGCCGCTGGACATAGGCGAGCAGCCCCTCGACATTCGGCGGGGAATCGTCGTGGAACGTCACCAGCGCGCCCTTCGGCCCGATATCCATCTTCGCGACGCAGGCCTTCTTGGCGTTCATCTTGATCTCGATCACGCGGATCAGGTTCTCGGTGGCGTCGGGCAGCTTGCCGAAACGGTCGATCATCTCGGCGGCGAAGGCTTCGAGGGACTGCTTGTCGTCCAGCTCGTTGAGGCGGCGATAGAGGCCCATGCGCAGGTCGAGGTCCGGCACGTAATCCTCCGGGATGAGGATCGGCGCATCGACGGTGATCTGCGGCGAGAAATCGCGCGGGCGCTGGGCGAGGCCGCCGGCCTTCGCCTCCAGGATCGCCTCCTCCAGCATCGACTGATAGAGTTCGTAGCCGACTTCCTTGATATGCCCGGACTGCTCGTCGCCGAGCAGATTGCCCGCGCCGCGGATATCGAGATCGTGGCTGGCGAGCTGGAAGCCCGCGCCGAGCGAATCCAGATCGGACAGCACCTTGAGGCGCTTCTCCGCCGTATCGGTCATCTGCCGCTCGGGCGGCGTCACCAGATAGGCATAGGCGCGCGTCTTGGAACGCCCGACGCGGCCGCGAAGCTGGTAGAGCTGGGCGAGGCCGAAACGGTCCGCGCGGTTGACGATCATCGTGTTGGCGGAGGGGATGTCGATGCCGCTCTCGATGATCGAGGTGGAGACCAGCACCTCGAACTTCCTGTCGTAGAAGGCGCTCATCCGCTCCTCCACCTCGCCCGGCGCCATCTGGCCGTGGGCGACGACGTAGCGGATTTCGGGCACCTCGTTGCGGAGATACTCCTCGATCTCCGGCAGGTCCGCGATGCGCGGGGTGACGAGGAAGCTCTGCCCGCCGCGATAATGTTCGCGCAGCAAAGCCTCGCGCAGCACCACCGGGTCCCACGGCATCACATAGGTGCGCACCGCGAGGCGATCGACCGGCGGGGTCTGGATCACCGATAGCTCGCGCAGGCCGGACATCGCCATCTGCAACGTGCGCGGGATCGGCGTGGCGGTGAGGGTGAGGACATGCACGTCGCTCTTCAGCGCCTTCAGCCGCTCCTTGTGGGTGACGCCGAAACGCTGCTCCTCGTCCACGATCACGAGGCCGAGCCGCTTGAACTCCACGCTTTTGGCGAGGATCGCGTGCGTGCCGATCACGATGTCGATATCGCCTGACGCCACCCGCTCGCGCGTCGCCTTCGCCTCGGTCGCGGAGACGAGGCGGGAGAGGCGGCCGATGTTGACCGGGAAACCTTCGAACCGCGCGACGAAATTCTGGTAATGCTGGCGCGCGAGCAGGGTGGTGGGGCACACCACCGCCACCTGCATCCCCGCCATCGCCGCGACGAAGGCGGCGCGCAACGCCACCTCCGTCTTGCCGAAGCCGACGTCGCCGACGATCAGCCGGTCCATCGGCTTGCCGGCGGAAAGATCGCCCAGCACGTCCTCGATCGCGCGGTCCTGATCGTCGGTTTCCTCATAGGGGAAGCGATCGACGAAGGCGGGATAGCCGCTCGCATCCGGCTCCGCGACATCGCCGGAGCGCAGCGCGCGTTCGGCGGCCACGGCGATCAGCTCGCCCGCGATCTCGCGGATACGCTCCTTCATCCGCGACTTGCGCCGCTGCCACGCCTCGCCGCCGAGCCTGTCGAGCGCCGCGCCTTCCTCGCTGGAGCCGTAGCGCGAGAGGACTTCGAGATTCTCGACCGGCACGTAGAGCTTGTCGCCCCCGGCATAGGTCAGCGCGACGCAATCGTGCGGCGCCTTGCCGACCGGGATCGAGGTCAGTCCCTCGTAGCGCCCGATGCCGTGATCGACATGGACGACCAGATCGCCGGGCGAGAGCGTCGCCAGTTCCGCGAGGAAGGCGTCGGCTGACTTGCGGCGCTTCTGGCGGCGGACGAGCCGGTCGCCCAGCATGTCCTGCTCGGTCAGCACCGCGACGCGCGGCGCGGTGAAGCCGTGGTCGAGCGGCAGGACGATCAGCGCGACCTGCGTCTCGCCGACGCCGAGCGCCTCCTGCCACGTATCGACCGGCTTCGCGCCGTGGAGGCCGTGGTCCTTGAGCAAATTGCCGAGCCGGTCGCGCGCGCCGCCGGAATAGCTCGCCAGCACCGGCTTGCGACCGTCCTTGCGTAGCTTCGCGACATGCGCGACCACCGCCTCATAGACGTTCGCGCCCGATGCGCGTTCGGGCGCGAAATCGCGCGCGCCGTCCACGCCGAAATCCACCACGCGGGCGGATTCCGGCTCGTGGAACGGCGTGGTGACATGCGCCTTTGCCGCCTCCAGCGCCGCGCGCCATTCGCCATCGTCGAGGTAGAGCGTCTTGGCGGGCAGCGCGCGATAGCTGCCGGGCTGGGCGGCCTCGGCGCGCTTGCGGTTCTCATAATAGTCCGCAATCGATTCGAGGCGCGATTCGGCCGCCGCGGTGACGCCGCTGTCGCGCAATACTAGCGCGTCCTCGCCGATATGGTCGAAGATGGTGGCGAGCTTCTCCTCGAACAGCGGGAGCCAATGTTCCATCCCCGCCAGCCGCCGCCCGTCGCTCACCGCCTGATAGAGCGGGTCGCCCGTGGCCGTCGCGCCGAAGGTTTCGCGATAGCGGCTGCGGAAGCGCTTCACGCTGTCCTCGTCGAGCAGCGCCTCGGACGCGGGGAGCAGGGTGAAGCCATCGATGCGCCCGGTGGTGCGCTGGTCGGCAGGATCGAAGGTGCGGACGCTCTCGATCTCGTCGCCGAAGAAGTCGAGGCGCAGCGCCTGTTCCTCGCCGCTCGGGAACAGGTCCACGATCCCGCCGCGAATGGCATATTCACCCGCGTCGTGCACTGTGTCGGTGCGGACATAGCCGTTGGCCTGGAGCAGCGCGGCGAGCCGGTCGAGGCTGATCCGCTCGCCGGGCTTCAGGTTCGCGACGAGCTGGCGGATGCGGAACGGGGTGAGCGTGCGTTGTGTCGCGGCGTTGGTGGTGGTGAGGACGAGCTGCGGCCCGTGCGGCTTCCGCTGGAGCCGATGGAGCGCGCCGATCCGCTCGGCCATCACGCGCAACGTGGGGGAGGCGCGGTCGTAGGGGAGGCAATCCCATGCCGGGAACTCGATCACCTCCAGCTCCGGCGCGAAGAAGGGCGCGGTGGCGGCGATCGCGCGCATCGCGGCCTCGTCGGGCGCCACGAACACCGCGCGCTTCGTCGCCGCGCGCGCGAGGTCCGCCAGCAGCGAGGGCAGGAAGCCCGCCGGCACGCCCGCGAGCGTCAGTGCTTCGGCGGCGGAGAGGATCTGTTTGAGTTCAGGCATGATTTTCTTTGCAAAGGCCCCTTGCGAATGGAAGGGGACGGGATGCTATTCCGGCACCTGGACGTAATTCAGCCCGCGCATCGCCTGCATCATCGGGCCATCCCATTGCGGAGGGCAGGGGAGGGAGCCGATGGCCCATCCCATGATGTCCACGTCCTGCTCCTCCAGCAGGTGCTCGAACCAGTCGATTTGTTCCGCGCTCCAGTTCGCGTGGTGCGCGTCGAAGAATCCGCCGATCATCATGTCGGCTTCGCGCGTGCCGCGGTGCCAGGCGCGGAAGCGCAGGCGTTTCAGGCGGATTTCGTGGTCCATCGGTCCTCAACGTCAATTGCCCGGCGGGCGCTGGCGGCGCGCGTCGGGTGCGGGTAATGGCTCCTCTAGCCATGAGACCCGATATCCTCAATCCGCTGTTCGCCGAAGTGACCGCGCTGAAGGGCGTGGGGCCGGCGCTGGCGAAGCCGCTGGAGCGGCTGGGGATCGCGCGGGTGGTGGACGTGCTGTTCCATCTGCCGACCGGCTGGATCGATCGCTGGCCGCGCGATACCCTCGATGCGAGCGACGCCGGGCGGACGATCGCGATCACGCTGACCCCACGCGATATCCGCAGCACCGGCTCCGCCCGCGCGCCGACGCGGGTGAGCGCGACCGATGTGGCGGGCAATCACGTGAGCCTCGTCTATTTCGGCGGATCGTCCGGCTGGGTGCGCAAGCTCTATCCGATCGGAAAGCCGGTGCGCGTCTCCGGCAAGCTGGAGACCTATGGACAGGAACTCCAGATCATCCACCCCGAGATCGAAGGCGAGGAGGGTTTCCGCGAGCGCGAGCCGATCTATCCCCTGTCCGAAGGCATCACCTCGCGCCGTCTCGCCGGGATGGTGGAGCAGGCGCTCGCCCGCGCGCCGAAGCTGCCCGAATGGATCGAGCCGGGGCTGAAGGCAAAGCGCGGCTGGCCGGACTGGCGCGACGCGCTCGTCCGCATCCACGCCGACCCCGCCGATCAGGTCGCGCGCACGCGGCTCGGCTATGACGAGGTGTTCGCCAACCAGCTCGCGCTCATGCTGGTCCGCGCGGATTCGCGGCGGCGGCGCGGGCGGTCGCTTAATGGCGACGGGCGGCTGCGCGACATGCTCAAGCTCCCTTATGCGCTCACCGGCGCGCAGGCGCGGACGGTGCGCGAGATCGAGGGCGATCTGATGCAGGAGGCACCGATGCTCCGCCTGCTGCAAGGCGATGTGGGGTCAGGCAAGACGCTCGTGGCGGCAATGGCGCTGCTGGTCGCGGTGGAGGCGGGCGCGCAGGGCGCGATGCTCGCGCCGACCGAAATTCTCGCGCGCCAGCATTATGAGACGCTGCGCCGCACGCTCGCCGGCCTGCCGGTGGAGATCGCCGTGCTCACCGGCCGCGACAAGGGCCGCGCGCGCGAGGCGACGCTGATGGGGCTGGCGGACGGCTCGATCCATATCCTCGTAGGCACGCACGCGATCTTCCAGGAGGCGGTCGGCTATCGCGACCTCGGCCTCGTCGTGGTGGACGAACAGCATCGCTTCGGCGTCGCGGAGCGGATGGCGCTCACCGCCAAGGGCCGCGTCACGCCGCACCTGCTGGCGATGACCGCCACGCCGATCCCGCGCACGCTCACCCTCGCGCAATATGGCGAGATGGATCAGAGCCGCCTCGACGAGATGCCGCCGGGCCGCGAGCCGGTCGAGACGCGCGTCATCAGCGAGGAACGGCTGGACGAGGTGGTCAACGCTCTCGGCCGGCATCTTTCGGAGGGGAAGCAGGCTTATTGGGTCTGCCCGCTGGTCGAGGAGAGCGAGAAGACCGACCTCGCCGCCGCCGAGGCGCGCGCCGCGGCGCTGGCGGGGCGGTTCGGGGATCGCGTCGGGCTGGTCCACGGGCGGATGAAGGGGCCGGAGAAGGATGCGGTGATGGCCGCCTTCGCCGCCGGCCGCCACGGCGTATTGGTCGCCACCACGGTGATCGAGGTGGGAGTGGACGTGCCCAACGCCACCCTGATCGTGATCGAGCACGCCGACCGCTTCGGCCTCGCGCAGCTCCACCAGTTGCGCGGGCGCGTCGGGCGCGGCGGGGGGCATTCGGTATGCCTGCTGCTGCGCGGCAATGCGCTTTCCGAAACCTCGCGCGCGCGCCTCGCGCTGATGCGCGAGACCAACGACGGCTTCCGTATCGCGGAGGAGGATTTGCGGCTGCGCGGCGCGGGCGAACTGCTCGGCACGCGGCAATCGGGGGAGGCGGCGTTCAGGCTCGCGACGCCGGAACAGCTCGGCGAATTACTGCCGCCCGCCACGGATGACGCGCGGCTGCTGATCGATCGCGACGGCGGCCTTTCGGGCGAGCGCGGGCAGGCCGCCCGCACCGCGCTCTACCTGTTCGAACGCGATGCGGGGGTGGCGTTGCTGCGATCGGGGTAAGTCAGATATCCCGGAAGCTGTCCACGTCCCGCGCCGGGCCGTGGCCGCGCGGCGAATGGGGCGGCTCACCGTCGATCGGCTCGGGCGGATCGAACCCGCCCTCCCATTTCGCGACCACCGCGCTCGCCACGGCATTGCCCACCACATTGGTGGCGCTGCGCCCCATGTCGAGGAAATGATCCACCGCGAGGATCAGCAGCAACCCGGCCTCCGGGATATTGAACATCGGCATGGTCGCCGCGATCACAACGAGGCTGGCGCGCGGCACGCCGGCGATGCCCTTCGACGTCACCATCAGCACCAGCAGCATCGTGATCTGCGTCGCGATGGGCAGGTGGATGCCATAGGCTTGCGCGACGAACAGGCTCGCGAAGCCCATGTAGATCATCGAGCCGTCGAGATTGAACGAATAGCCCAGCGGCAGCACGAAGCTCGCGACGCGCGGCGGCACGCCGAAACGGTCCAGCGCCTCCAGCATCCGCGGATAGGCGGCTTCGGACGAGGCGGTGGAGAAAGCCACCAACAACGGCTCGCGCACGTAGCGCACCAATTCCCTGATGCGTCCCCCGATGAAGATGAAGCCGACACCCAGGAGCACCAGCCACAGGATGAACATCGACAGGTAGAAGGTGCCCATGAAATAGGCGAGCTGCCCGATCACCTTCGGTCCGCGCTCGGTGAGCGTCCCGGCGACGGCGGCATCACATAGTCCGTGATCTGGAGCATGACATGCACCAGCGCGTCGATCGCGCGGACCAGCGGTGCGGCTTTCTCCCCCACGGCGGTGATCGCGACGCCGACGAACAGCGAGAAGATCACGATCTGCAGGATCTCGTTCTTCGCCATCGCGTCGACCATCGAGGTCGGGAAGATGTGCGAGATGAAATCCTTCAGGTTGAAGGTGGACGTCTCAAGCCCGGTTCCCGCCGTGACCGGCGGCAGCGGCAGGTTCACGCCGACGCCCGGCTGGAAGATGTTGACCAGCACCAGCCCCAGGGTGAGCGACAGCAGGCTGGCGCAGACGAACCAGCCGATGCTCCGCGCACCGATCCGCCCCAGCGCCGCCGTATCCCCCATCTGCGCGATGCCGGAGACGAGCGTCGCGAACACCAGCGGCGCGATTATCATCTTGATAAGACGGAGGAACACCGTTGTGACGATCGAAAAATAGCCCGCCAGCGTTTCCAGCCGCGCCTGAGACGCCGCGCCGCCGTCGCCGATCGCACTGTTCAGCGCCAGCCCGCATATGAGGCCGAGCACCAGCGCGATCATGATATAGGTGGTCAGCCTTTTGCCCATGAGAACTCCCGGAAAATCGACACGCACGCAAAGGGGATTGCGACCGCGCGGTCAAGCGTCCTATCGTCCCGACGCATGATGATCGACCGCTTTATGCCGACGCGCCGGAGTCTTCTTGGCGCCGCCGCACTGCTTCCGCTCGCCGGCTTCGCCAATGTTTCGAGCGTCGTGCGCGCGGCGGAACCGGATCTGGCGGGGCTGAACGATCTCACCACCGGGTTGAAGCCGATCGATTCGGCGGAACGCGCCGCGCGGCTTTCCCGCGCGCAGGCGCTGATGCGCCAGCACGGCATCGGCGCGGTCCTGATCGAGCCGGGATCGAGCCTGATCTATTTCACCGGCGTCGTCTGGTGGCGCAGCGAGCGGCTGACCGCGGCGATCATCCCGGTGGAGGGCGAGCCGTGCATCGTCACGCCCTTTTTCGAGGAACCTTCGATCCGCGAGACGCTCGCCGTGCCGGCTGAGGTGCGGGTGTGGCAGGAGGACCAGAATCCGCTGGAGCTGGTCGCCGGGTTCCTGCGCGATCGCAAGCTCTCCGGCCGGCCGGTGGGGATCGAAGAGACTGCACGCTTTTTCGCCTCCGACAGCCTTGCGCGCGCCTTGCCGGGCGTGAAGCTCGTCTCCGCCAATCCGGTGGTGCGCGGCTGCCGCATGGTCAAGACGCCGGCGGAACTGGCGCTCCTGCAGGCCGCGAACGACGTTACGGTCGCAGCCTATCGCTGGGTCCATCCGCGCGTTGAGAAGGGTATGACCGGGTCGGACGTGAGCGCGCTGATGGTCGCCGCGACGCGCAAGCTGGGCGGCAAGGCCGATGACGCGATGGTGCTGATCGGCGAAGCCTCGGCTTATCCCCACGGCAGCCGCGAGGTGCATCGTGTGGCCGACGGGCAGGTGGTGCTGATGGACTGCGGCTGCACCGTGCAGGGCTATCATTCCGATATCTCGCGCACCTGGGTGCATGGCGCCGCCAGCGCGGCGCAGCGCAAGGTGTGGGACCAGGTGGCGCAGGGGCAGAAGATCGCCCTGGCTGCGGCGAAGATCGGCGCGCCAGCCGGAACCGTGGATGATGCCGTGCGCGCGGCTTATGTGAAATGGGGCTATGGGCCGGGCTACAAGCTTCCCGGTCTGTCGCATCGCACCGGCCATGGCATCGGGATGGATGGGCATGAGCCGGTCAACCTCGTCCATGGCGAGACGATGCCGCTGGCGGCGGGCATGTGCTTCTCCAATGAGCCGGGCCTCTATATCCCCGGCCAATATGGCATCAGGCTTGAGGATTGTTTCCACATGACGGCCGAAGGGCCGCGCTGGTTCAGCACACCGCCCGCGTCGATCGACACGCCGGTCTAGACATTCCATCGTCGTTCCGATTATGTTCCGGTGATGATCGAAGCCGCCATCGCCCTTGTCGCCATCATCGCCGGTTTCGTGCTGGGCTGGATCGTCGCGCGGCGGGAAGTGGCGGCGGTGCGCGCCGAACGCGAACAACGCGCGGAGGATTTCCGCCGCGCGATCGTCGATCTCGCCGCCGCGACCGAGCGGGTCAAAGCAGCCGAGGGCCTGCGTGCCGAGCTTGATGCGATCCGCGCCGAGCGCGACGCCGCCCGCACGGAGCTTGCGCGGCGCGAGACGGAAGCTGCGGGGTTCGAGACGCGGCTCGCCGAGTTCAAGGCGGCGAAGGACGACATGGCCGGCCGTTTCCGCGAGGTGGCGGGCAATCTGCTGAGCGAGGCGCAGAAGGCGTTTCTGGAGCGCGCCGACGAACGCTTCCGCCAGTCGGAGGAAAACGCGGGCCACGGGCTCAAGGCGCTGCTCCAGCCCGTGACCGAGCGGCTCCAGCGCTATGAGGAGGGCGTCGCGAAAGTGGAGGCGGAGCGGCGCGATGCGTTCGGCGCGCTCTATGGCCAGATCGAGGCGATGCGCGTCGGGCAGGAATCGGTGCGGGCGGAGGCGCAGAAGCTGGTCAACGCGTTGCGCGCCGCGCCCAAGGCGCGGGGCCGCTGGGGCGAACAGCAGCTCCGCAACGTGCTGGAGACGTGCGGCCTCGCCGAACATGCCGATTTTGCGATGGAGGTGAGCGTCACCGGCGATGACGGCGAGCGGCTGCGGCCCGATGCGGTGGTGCGCGTGCCGGGCGGCAAGTCGCTCGTGATCGACGCCAAGGTTTCGCTCAACGCCTATCAGGATGCTTTCGCGGCGGTGGACGAGAAGGAGCGGCAGATCGGCCTCACCGCTCATGCCAATGCGATGCGCGCGCATGTCAACACATTGGGCGCGAAGGCCTATTGGAACCAGTTTCCCGACGCGCCGGATTACGTCATCATGTTCGTGCCGGGCGAGCATTTCCTTTCCGCCGCGCTGGAGCATGATCCCACCTTGTGGGACGCCGCGTTCGACAAGCGCGTCCTGCTTGCCACGCCGACCAACCTGATCGCGATCGCGCGCACCGTGGCGGCTGTGTGGCGGCAGGAGAAGCTGGCGAGCGAGGCGCGGCAGATCGGCGCGCTGGGCAAGGAGCTATATGATCGCCTCGCCAAGGCAGTGAGCGATCTGCGCGTCGTGGGCAGCGGGCTGAATACGGCGGTGAAGAATTACAACACCTTCGTCAGCAGCTTCGAATCGCGCGCGCTGGTGAGCGCCCGCAAGCTGCGCGACCTGAATATCGAGCCGGGCGCGCGGGAGATCGAGACGATCGCGCCGGTGGAATTGCTCGCCGGCCATGCGCTGAATGAGGAAGGCGCTGCGGCGGAGGATGAAGCGCGGGCGGCGGCGGAATAGCCGCTTAGCCGCCGCGCCGGGCGGAGGCGCGGGCATCGAGGAGCTGCCACAGGCCGCGATGCTGCGCGAGAAGCTGCTGCGCGCCGAAGGTGACGGCGCGACGAGTCGGCATGCCGCCGTCGAGGCTGGCGATCATCGCCAATGTTTCCGATGCGGCAGGAAGCAGGGCGGGTTCGGGATCGAGGCCGACGCGCTCAACTGCGATGGCGAGGATATCCCGGATCGCCTCCCAATCGAGCAGGAATGTCGCGGCCGCGCCGATCGCGCAGCCATAGCGATGCGATTCGGCCAGCATCGTCAGCGCGTGGCGCTGGGCGACGATCGCCGCTTCCGATTGCGCCTGCCCCGGCGTGGAGGGCAGCGGGCCGACCGCCGCCGTCAGCGCCGCCAGCATCGCCCGCTCCGCATCGAAGGCGACGGCGGCCTCCGCCAGCCATTCGCGCACCTTGCCGGCGGTGCCCGGCGCTCCGGTCGCCTGCTCGACGAGGCTGGGGGCCATGCCGTGCAGCGCGCAAAGCGCATGGACCGCGTCGGCGAGATCGCGCAGCGGCGTCGCCGGCTCGCGTAGCGCGGTCGCCCAGCTCGCGCTTCCGGTGCCGTCCGCCTCGACCAGCGCGATGAGCGATTGGCCCAATGGGGCGGCGGAGGATGTCAACACGGTCTGCACGATCGTCCCTTATACGCAACGCCTTGCCGCGATTTCGCAGCACGGACGGTGAACATCCGCCCGTCATAACCGCATGATGTAAAAACGAGGTTTATGTCGACGCAGGGCGTTCCGCGCCGCTGGGGTCGAACCCGTGGACGATCGTCGCGATCAGCGTTTCGATCCGTCCCGCGATCGTCACGGCGGCGATGCCGATCGTGACGGGCAGCGGATTCGCGCCATGGACCAGGCATTCCGCCGCGACGCGGCGTTGCGAGGCGTCGTTCGCCACCGCCTCGATCGCCTCGGCGACCTCCACCCGGCTGGCGACCGTGAACAGCGAGGCGAAACGCGCGCCGGCCAGTGAATCTCGCGCGATGCCGGTCAGCGCCGTCAGTTCGTCCGATGCTGTCGTGATATGGCCGCGCACGCTGAGCCGCACGCATATCGCGCCCGCCGCCGCGCTCGCCGCATCGGCTGCGCGCAATTCCCCGCGCGCTGCGATCAATGCCTGTTCCGTCGTCATGTCCACCGCGCGCAACAGGCAGCCGGTGGGGAAAGCGGCGATGTCGCAGCGTAATTGCCGCTGGCGATGGCTCTCCGGCACGATCTCGATCGATTCCGCCATGCCGCTGTCGATGACGCGGCGGATAGCATCCTCCAGCATCTCGCCGCCCACCAGCGCCAGCCCGGCCGGCCGCTGCCCTGCCCGCACACCCGCGCCGAACCGCGCCCGCGCCGCCGTGCTGGACAGCATCACACGTCCTTCGCGATCGAGAATCATCGCGATCGAATCGCCCGCGTCGAGCAGGGCGGCGAGCGCGCCGTCATTCCCGGATACCTCGCCGGGCGCGGCGCACAGGGCCTCCATCACGTCGATCGACAGCAGGGCGTGACGCGGGCGGCCACGATGCATGATATAGACCGGCTCGCGCGCGGCGCGTTCCTGCCACAATCCGAACTGGCGCACGAATTGCGAGGCGGTGACTCGCTGTCCGCCGTCCCGTCGAGTCGGATCGATGTCGCTCATGGATGCGAATCTGTTCACACCACCGCATCCGGGCAACGGCATCGGTTCATTCCGGATCGATCGCGATCGGCGAATTGCGCGTCTTTCCTCCGGAATGGAGATGATTTGCGCAAATCCGCCGCCATCCGCCCTTCGGGCAGGCGAGCCGGCCCTGCGCATTTCGCGTGACCTTCATGGCAAACGTCGTCGACGCGTCCGCAATCCTCCGGCGGCTAGAAAGATCGGACCGATGGCGGACCCGTCCACCTCCTCCATCGGCAGGAAGGCGCTCGCGGCATGGTCCCTCGTCCGGCGCCTTCCGCTTACTTGCTCGCCCACCCGCCAACGGGGGGAGGCGGTTTCCCGGCGGCGGTGTCGCCCATCGCCGCCGGGTTTTTCCGGGAGACTTCCATGGACCGTTCCTTCATGCTTCCGATCAGCGCGCTGGCGATGATCGCGCCCGTTCCCGCCGCCGCGCAAACGCTGCTCGACGTGATCGATTCGCTCACCTCGCTGGATGCGCGCGTCACATTGCAGGCCGGGCAGCTTGCCCTGATCGACGGGCATGTCACCACCAACCAGCAGGCGGTCAGCCAGCTGGAAGTGGATCGCGATACCCTGATCGACCGTATCGCCGCGATCGATTCCGCCGCAGCCGCAACCGCGCTCAATCTTCAGGCGCAACAGCAGGCGCTGGCGGCGATCGACGCCAATGTGCTGGGGCAGGGGGTGCGGATCGATGCGGCGAGCCAGATCGCGCTCGCGGCGCGGGACGCGACCGTCACCTTGCGCGCCGATCTCGACGCAGCCGCCGGCATGGTGCGTCAGGCCGATCCCGCCGGGCCGATCGCGATCGGGGGAAGCAGCGGCGGCACGTCCGTCTCCTTCGCCGGCACGGACGGCGATCGCCGCCTGACCGGCGTTGCGGACGGCGTGGCCGCCAATGACGCGGCGACGGTTGGACAGCTCAACGCCTCCGCCGCCTCCACGCTGGCGGCCGCCAACGACTATACCGACCGCACGGCGGCGGCCACGCTGGATCGCGCGACCACGATCAGCCGCCAGATGATAGCCGCCAACAATGTGGAGCTGCGCCGCGACATGAGCGCGCTGGCCGCCGGCTCAAACGCGCTGGCGGGCCTGCCGCAGGCGTTCATCCCCGGTCGCGGGATGATGGGCGCGGCGATCGGGGGCAGCCGGGGGGAAACCGCCTTCGCGCTCGGCCTGTCGAAGGCGTTCTCCGGCGACAATGCGCCCGTGATCCGCGCCGGCGCCGCGGTCGACGCGCGGCACGGCGATTTCAGCTACAACGCATCGGTGGGCTTTCATTTCTGACGGCGTCCCGTCAGTGAAGGCGCATGAGCGATCCGCGCGAATCGGGCCTTGCCCTCGATCCGAAATATGACGCCAGCGGGCTGGTGACGGCAGTCGTCACCGATCGCGTTTCGGGCGGCGTGCTGATGGTCGCGCATATGAACGCCGATGCGCTGGCCGCCACGCTGGCGAGCGGGGAGGCGACCTTCTGGTCGCGCAGCCGCCAGCGGCTGTGGAAGAAGGGTGAGACGTCCGGCAACGTGCTGAAGGTCGCGGAGATCCGGATCGATTGCGATCAGGATGCCCTGTGGCTGATCGCCGACCCTGCCGGTCCTGCCTGCCACACCGGCGCGTCGAGCTGCTTCTATCGCAGGATCGCGGACGGCGCGCTGGAGCGTGTCGATTGAGGGCAGCGGCGGCAGCGCTTGTGCTGGCCCTGGCGGCCTGCCACGACGCGCCGCGCGATCCGATGGCTGGGAATCACAGCGCGGGCCAGCAATTGGAACGGGCGGCGATCGCGGCCGGAATGGTGAGCGATCCGGCGCACGTCGATCCCGTCGGGGCCTACGCCTCGGAAAGCGATCGTGTCTGCATCCTGCGCGCCGGTCGCGGTTATCGCATCGGGGCGAGCGTCGAATATGGAGAGGGTCATCGCTGCCTCGCGCGTGGCGCTGCCAGCGGCAGGGCGGGGAAGCTGGCGGTGGCGTTCGGTGCGGACTGCCGGTTCGAGGCGCGTCTGGAAAACGGCCGGCTGGTCTTTCCGCCCTTGCTGCCCGGCGGGTGCGACGCGTTTTGCACGGGCCGCGCCTCGCTCTCGGCGCTGGCGGCTGACCTGTTGAGCGGCGCGCGCTCCGAAGCCGGGGCATTGCGCGCGCCGGACGGGCAGTCGCTCTGCAATTGACGTTTACGTAAAGGAGCGATAGCGTATCGGCCATGTCGAGCGTTGCCGCTTATGCTCCGATACCGTCGCTGCCCGATCGCGAGAATTTCTCGATCACCGATCTCGCGGCGGAATTCGGCGTGACCGCGCGGGCACTGCGTTTCTATGAGGATGAAGGGCTGATCGCGCCGGAACGGCGCGGCACGGCGCGCATCTATTCGCATCGCGATCGCGCGCGGCTGGCGTGGATCCTGCGCGGCAAGCGCGTCGGCTTCAGCCTCGCGGAGATCCGTGAGATGATCGACCTCTACGACATCGGGGACGGGCGACATACGCAGCGCGCCGTCACGATCGAACGCTGCCGCGCGCGCATCGCCACGCTCGACGCGCAGAAAAGGGATATCGACGCCGCGATCGAGGAACTGGCCCATTTCGTGGACCTGCTCGAAAACGGCGCAACCAAGGAAGCCTGAACCATGCCGCAATATACGCCGCCGGTGCGCGACACGCGCTTCGTGCTCGATCACGTCGTGAAGCTGAACGATTATGCGAACCTGCCCGCCTTCGCGCCCGCGACGCCGGACATGGTGGACGCGGTGCTGGAGGAAGGCGGCCGCTTCGTGGCGGAGGTGCTGTTTCCGCTCAACCAGTCCGGCGATCAGGAAGGCTGCACGCGCCACCCCGACGGCAGCGTGACTACGCCCAGGGGCGTGAAGGAAGCCTATGCCAAATATGTCGAATCCGGCTGGGGGACGCTTTCCGCGCCGGCGGCCTTCGGCGGGCAGGACATGCCGCACGCCGTTTCGACGGCATTCCAGGAATATATGATCTCCGCGAACATGGCCTTCGCCATGTATCCGGGGCTTGCGCACGGCGCGATCGCGGCCTTGCTGGTGAAAGGCTCGCCGGAGCAGCAGCAGACCTATCTGCCGAAGATGGTTTCCGGCCAGTGGGGCGGCACGATGAACCTGACGGAGCCGCAATGCGGCACCGATCTGGGCCTGATCCGCACCCGCGCGGAGCCGCAGGCGGATGGCTCCTACAGCATCACCGGCACCAAGATCTTCATCTCGGCGGGCGAGCATGACCTCACCGAAAACATCATCCACCTCGTGCTCGCCAAGACGCCGGGCGCGCCGGACAGCTCGAAGGGCATTTCGTTGTTCGTCGTGC
>JAYRJH010000464.1:0-2133 GCA_041906415.1 Sphingomonas sp.
CGCCCGCCTCGTGCATATATTCGGTGAGATCCTCCGCCATCCTCTTGGTGAGCGTGGTGACGAGCGTGCGATAGCCCTTTTCCGCCGTCTTGCGACATTCGACGATGCAATCCTGCACCTGCTCCTCCACCGGACGGATCTCCACCGGCGGATCGATCAGGCCGGTCGGGCGGATCACCTGCTCGGAGAAGGTGCCGCCGGTCTGCTCCATTTCCCATGCGCCGGGCGTGGCGGAGACGCAGACGGTCTGCGGCCGCATCGCATCCCATTCATTGAAGCGCAAAGGCCGGTTGTCGATGCAGGACGGCAGGCGGAAGCCATATTCGGCGAGCGTGATCTTCCGCCGATGGTCGCCGCGCGCCATGCCGCCGACCTGCGGCACCGTCTGGTGGCTTTCGTCCACGAACAGCAAGGCATTCTCGGGAAGATATTCGAACAGGGTGGGCGGCGGCTCGCCCGGCAGGCGGCCGGTGAGGAAGCGCGAGTAATTCTCGATCCCCGCGCAGCTTCCCGTCGCCGCGATCATCTCCAGGTCGAAGTTGGTGCGCTGCTCGAGCCTTTGCGCCTCAAGCAGCCGGCCCTCGGCGGTTAGCTCCTTCAGCCGCTCGGCAAGCTCGTGCCTGATCGCCTCGCTCGCCTGCTTCAGCGTCGGGCCAGGCGTGACATAGTGCGAATTGGCATAGACGCGGACGTAATTGAGCGAGGCGGATTTCTTCCCGGTCAGCGGATCGAACTCGACGATCTCTTCGATCTCGTTCCCGAAGAAGGAGACGCGCCACGCGCTGTCCTCATAGTGCGAGGGGAAGATTTCGAGATTGTCGCCCTTCACCCGGAAATTGCCGCGCGTGAAGGCTGCGTCGTTGCGCTTGTATTGCAGCGCGACGAGCTTGCGCACGATCTCGCGCTGGTCGACCGTCTGGCCCTTCTTGAGGTCGAAGATCATCGCCGAATAGGTCTCGACCGAGCCGATGCCGTAGAGGCAGGAGACCGACGCGACGATCAGCACGTCGTCCCGCTCCAGCAGCGAGCGGGTGGCGGAATGGCGCATCCGGTCGATCGCCTCGTTCACGCTCGACTCCTTCTCGATATAGGTGTCGGAGCGGGGGACATAAGCTTCGGGCTGATAATAATCGTAATAGCTGACGAAATATTCGACCGCGTTTTCAGGGAAGAAGCTTTTGAACTCGCCGTAAAGCTGCGCGGCGAGGATCTTGTTCGGCGCGAGCACCAGCGCCGGCCTTTGCAATTGCTCGATCACCTTGGCCATGGTGAAGGTCTTGCCGGAGCCGGTGACGCCCAGCAGCACCTGATCGCGTTCGCCCGCCAGCGCGCCTTCCACCAGCTCCGCGATCGCCGTCGGCTGGTCGCCGGAGGGTTCGTATTCGCTGACCAGCTTGAAGGGTTTGCCGCCTTCGACCTTCTCGGGGCGCTGCGGGCGATGGGGGACGAAGCTCTCTCCGGTTTCCGGTTCGGCGAGGCTGGTGCGGATCTGGATGGCCATGTTCCCTATATGGGCTCAATGACCGTGCGGTGAAAGGGCAGGGAGGTGGTGGACGGTCACGTCATGCGGTCGTAGGAGCAAGGGGCTTTGCCGACACTGCCCGATCTCTTTCGCCCGGCCCGGCCGTGGACCCTTTGGCGCCTCCGCGCGCTGCTCAGGTCGCGCGGGCCGACCTCGATCCGCTTCCGTCGCCGCGTCGCGGTGCTGACCGGCGCGATCGCGGTGGGCGTGGTTGCCGTCCTGTTCGCCAAGGCGAGCGATATCGCGGGCGAGATATTCATGCGTTACGCGCGGGCGTGGCGCTGGATGCCGCTCGTCACCTCGCCGCTGGGCTTCATGGCGCTGGTGTGGATCACGCGGCGCTGGTTTCCGCTGGCGCGCGGCTCCGGCATTCCGCAGGTGATCGCCGCGCGGGAGCGGATCGATCTGGGCGTGGACGGGCTTATCGCGCCGCGCACCGTGCTGGCCAAGGCGGCGCTGACGTTCGGCGCCCTGCTGTGCGGCGCGAGCGTCGGGCGCGAGGGGCCGACCGTGCAGCTTGCCGCCGCCGTAATGGGGCTGAGCCACAAGGTGATGCGCGTCTCGATGCGCGCAGGCGTGGTGATCGCGGGCGGCGCGGCGGGCGTGGCGGC
>JAYRJH010000025.1:0-15201 GCA_041906415.1 Sphingomonas sp.
CACGCGGAATTGCGGGGCGTTGAGCCGCAGGTTCGCGAAGGTGACGGCGCCCTCCGGCGCATAGCCCACGTCCGCGCGCATCACCGCATTGCCGCCGAGGAAGCTCTTCGCGCCGGAGCTGAATATCTCCCGCGTCTGGGCCACCACCTTGCCGACGATGCCGAAGCCGCCGTGCGGCGCGGGCACCAGCTTCGCGTCGGTCGTCAGGTTGACGATGCCGAAGCTCTCGATGCGGTAGTTGTTGATGCGCCCCTTGAGCGCGCCGGTGTAGCGCCCGGTCTTCACGTTCGCCGCGATCAATGCGGTCGCGTCGATGCTGTCGGAACGGATGCGAAGGTTGTCCGACATGACGGAGGGCATGGCGATGGCGAGATCGCCGTCGATCCGCGCATTATTGGTGAGGCCGCCGATCGCCGCGTTCAGGCCGCTCACCCGGCGCGCGCGGGCGTGGACGGGCACGAGGATACGATCGGCGTTCACCTGGGCCCTGCCTTCGGCATAGAGGCCCTCCACCAACGTATCCTGGAAACCGATCGCCGCGGCCTGCACCTTATAGTCCACCGTCGGCCGCGCGAACGCGCCGTCGAGCACCAGCCGCGCCGCCACGTCGCGCCCGCGCACCTGCGGCGCGATCGCGGCGGGCCTGAGCAGGCGGGCCTGGACCGCGAAATTGCCGAAACGGCTGTTCGCGAAATCCATCATGCCGCCCGCTTCCGCCGCCAGTGCGTCGGACTTGAGGGTGATGCGCGTGTCCGCCTTGCGCTGCGCCAGCGTGGTGTCCACCGCGATATCGAGCTGCGGCGTGGTGAGTTGATCCACGATGCCCGGCATGTAGAGGCCGGGCCTGGCGAAGCCGCGCACCTCGATATGGCCGTTGCGCGCGGTGAGCGAAAGATCGGCGAGCCGCCCCTCTCCCAGCGTGGCCAGCGCCTTGCCCGACCAGGATTTCCAGTCGCCCTTGCCGCCGATCGTCACGTCGAGCGGCGCCTTCGTTCCCGCCAGCCCGGAAACGACGCCGCCCACGGGCGCGGCCAGCCTGGCGTCGAGCGCCAGCCGGTCGTCGTCCGGCACGGCGTCCAGATGCAGCCGCAACGTATCGCCGCCCGCGATGCCGGGGCCGCGCAGGGCCACCGCATCCACGTCGAGCTGCGCGCGGCGATCCGCGATATGCGCGCTGCCCGCGATCCGCCCGACGTGCCGCGCGCCCGCGACCGGCGGCTCCATCACGAAACGCTCGATCCTGAGCTTGCCGATGTCGATGTCCAGATCGGGCAGGAACGGCGCATTGGGATCGCTTGGCTGCGGGATGAACTGCGGGTTGCGCCGCATCGTCACCAGCGCGCTTTCCAGGCCGCGCACGTCGACATGGTTGCGGACGAAGGCGAACGGCCGCCAGTCCACGTCGATCCGTGGCGAGGTGAGGAACACCCCCTTGGGATCGCTCACCTGCACGTCGGAGAGCACCATCCGGCCATAGAGCGAGCCGTCGATCCGCCCCACGCGGATGTTGAGGCCGGCGGCCGTCTTGTAATTGCCGATCTGGTCCGCGACGAAGCGGCGGCCGGGATCGGTATCGATGCCGAACACCACCGCCAGCGCCAGCAGCGCCAGCCCCGCGACCGTGATGCCGGCCCATTTCAACACGCGCCGCGCCATCAGAAAGCCTGTCCGATCGAGATATAGAGCGCGATCCGGCTATCGCCCTTCCGCCGGTTCAGCGGGGTGGCGATATCGACGCGCATCGGCCCGAAATTGGTGTAGAATCGCCCGCCGATCCCCGCGCCGAAGCGCAGGTCCTTGCCCTTGGGCAACACGCTTTCATAGGCGTTGCCGCCATCGATGAAGGGCACGATGCCGAAATCGCCGAAGCGGTAGCGCGCCTCCAGCGAGAATTCGTTGAGGCTGCGTCCGCCGACCGGATTGTCCTGCGGATCGCGCGGCCCCAGCATCTGGTAGCCATAGCCGCGCACCGAACCGCCGCCGCCGCCGTAATAGCGGCGCGACGGCGCGAGATCGTCGCGCGCGATGCCCATGATCGATCCGGCGCGCAGCCGCCCCGCGATCACGAGGCTGTCCGTGGCTGGATAATAGAACGTCCCCTCGATCATCGCGCGGACATAGGGCGCGACCGCGCCCTGCACCGATGTTTCGGGGCTGAGGTTCAGCTTCAGGCGATAGCCGCGCGTGGGATTGAGCAGGTCGTCCGACGTGTCCCATTGCGCCTGCGCCGGCAGCGCGGCGATGCCATAGGTGCGCCGCACCCGCTCCCCGCGCGCGAAATCGTAGACGCTCTCGTTCGTGCCGGTCAGCTCCACGCCATAGGCATAAGTGAACTTCTTCTGCCAGAGCGGCGTCGAATCATAGCTGATCCGCGCCGCGATCGAGGTGGTGACGGCGTTGAACGCATCGTAATTCTGGTGATTGGCGCTGGCGATGATCGAGAAGGTGCGATCGCGCTTGCCGGCATTGGCGCGCCGGAAGGTCGTGCTCGCCCCCTGCTGCTGCGTGCCGGCCGTGGCGGCGACGATCAGCGCGCCTTCGGGCGGGAACATGTTGCGGTTGGTCCACGTCCCTTCCAGCTTGATCCCCTCGCCCGTGCCATAGCCGGCGGTGGCGGCGAGGCTGCGCCACTTGCCCTTGCGCTGCGTGACGAGCAGGTCGACCAGCTCGGTGCCGTCCGGCCCCGGCTCCCCGGTCGCCACCGGCTCCACCGAGACAGAGTTGAACAGCGCGGTCGCGGTCAGCGCCTGCCGCAGATCGTCCGTCTTGCGCGAATCGTAGAGGTCGCCCGGCTTGAAGCGCGGGAAGACGTTGAGGTGCTCCAGCCCGAACACCGGCCTGCCCTTCGTCCTGAGCTTGCCGAACACCGCGCGCGGGCCGGGGGTGACGGGCAAGGTGTAATCCCCGGTCAGCGTCACGTCGTCGAGCAATATGTCGCGATCGCCGACCTTGGCGAAGGGATAGCCGCGCTGCGGCAGGACGAGCGAGACGTTCGCCTCCGCCGCCTCCACGCGCGCCGCCTCGATCGGGTCGCCGGTCTTGAGCTTCAGCGCCTCGCGCAGCAGCCCTTCCGGCACGACGGGCGGGGCCACGATGTTGATCGCGCCGATATGGTAGAGCTTGCCCGGAGACGCCGTGACGATCGCGCGCACCTGCCCGGTCTGGCCCGGCACCGGCTCGATCACGGAATGCGCGGTGCCGTCATAATAGCCGAGCGACTTCATCAGCCGCACCGCCAGCCCTTCGTCTTCCTTCGCGCGGGCGGATAACTGCGTGGTGTTGCCCGCCTTGCCGCCGCCGCTCCTCAGCGCGGAGAGCGACTTGAACTCATCCTCCAGCCCGATCGCGTCCAGCCCGCGCACCACGGTTTCATAGCGGATTTCCGGCTGCGCCTTGTCCTTCACGTCCGCCGCGGTTTCGAGCGGCGTGCTTTCGAAATTGGCGATCGGCGGCAGCGGCTGTTCGAGCTGGGGATCGGGCGGCGTGGTTTCGGCCGGAGGCATCGGCTCCAGCGGGGCGTTCAGATCGTCGGAGAGCGGCGGCAGCGCCTTGTCGAACTCCGCATCCGGCACGATCGGCGCCGCAGGCGCGGGCGCGGGCGGCGCTGACGGCGCGTTCTGGGCCAGAACAGGGTTGCCAAGAATCAGCGCGGCCGTCGCACATCCCAGTCGCACACCCGCAAATCCCACGCACGATCCCCTTTGTCCCACCGGGCGCACGATAGAAGGCGATGATTTCCCCGGACAAGAGGAACGTGCGATTTTTCGAACGGTTGCATCTGTTCGCGAACCGGACGATGGAACGGCAGGCTCGCGCGACCAGTTCCGTGGCGGGGAGAGGGAAAGCATGACGGATCATATCGACATTTCGCTCGCCGCCCATGTCGCGACGGTGGTGATCGACCGGCCGCCGCACAATCATGTGAACGCAGCCCTGATCGGCGCGCTGGCGGATGCGTTCGAGATGCTGGACGCGAACGACGACTGCCGGGCGATCGTGCTGGCGACCGCGGGCCGCGTGTTCTGCGGCGGCGCGGACCTGACCGGCGACAAGCCGCTGGTGACGGAGAGCGGAGAGGCGGAAACCCCGATCCTCTATCGCAACGCCGTGCGCCTGTTCGCGACGCGGAAGCCGATCGTGGCCGCCGTGCAGGGCGCGGCGGTCGGCGCCGGGCTGGGGCTGGCGCTGGTCGCGGATTTCCGCATCGCGGCGCCCGAAGCACGCTTTTCCGCCAATTTCGTGAGCCTGGGCTTCCACGCCGGCTTCGGCATCTCCCATACGCTGCCGCGCGTGATCGGGGTGCAGAACGCATCGCTGATGCTGCTGACCGGGCGGCGCGTGAAGGCGGAGGAAGCTCTGGCCTATGGGCTGGTGGATCAGGTGGTGCCGGCCGATCGCCTGCGCGAGGCCGCGACCGCGCTCGCCGCCGAAATCGCGGCCGCCGCGCCGCTGGGCGTGGAGGCGACGCGCGCCACCCTGCGCGGCGATCTGGCGGCGGCGGTCGCGCGGCAGACCGAACATGAGCGCGCCGAACAGGACCGCCTGATGGCAACCGCCGATTTCCGCGAGGGGATTCGCGCCGTCGCGGAGCGCAGGCCCGGCAATTTCCTGCGCGCTTGAGGGTTCAATCTTGTCTCCGATACGGCTATCGGAAGAAACAGGGCGCGGATAGAGTATATTATATCCGAATCTTGGCACATTCTTCTCATTCAGCGGGATCACGGTTTTGCGCACGGGGACGATCGGCGGGACGACGGGCATTATTTCGATCGCGCTGCTGCTGGCCGCGTGCGGAAGTGCCGCGAAGAATGAGAATGGGGAAAGCTCCGGCGGCAGGGGCGACCACAATCAGGGCCCGCTGACGGTCGGCTATGTCATCGCCCGGAAAACCAGCGTGCCGATCACCGTGGAGCTTCCCGGCCGCACCGTCGCCTTCCAGAGCTCGGAGGTGCGTCCGCAGGTTTCGGGCGTGATCCAGAAGCGCTTCTTCACCGAAGGCGCGATCGTGAAGCAGGGCGAGCCGCTCTACCAGATCGACCCCAGCCTGTATCGCGCGGCGGCCAACCAGGCCTCCGCCAACCTCGCCAGCGCCGAAGCGACGGCGGCGGCGGCGAAGACCAAGGCGGACCGCTATCGCCCGCTCGCCGCGATCGAGGCGGTGAGCAAGCAGGACTATACCGACGCGCTCGCCGCCCAGCGTCAGGCGCAGGCGGCGATCCTGCAGAACAAGGCGCAGCTCGAAACCGCGCGGATCAACCTGCGCTTCACCACGGTGCCGGCGCCGATCACCGGGCGGATCGGGCGATCGCTGTTCACGGTCGGCGCGCTCGTCACCACCAGCCAAACCGATCCGCTGGCGACGATCCAGCAGCTCGATCCGATCTATGTCGATATCCAGCAATCGGCGGCCGACCTGCTCAAGCTCCGGCGCGGGCTGGCGACCGGCGGCGCGGTGCCGACGCGCGCGGAGGTGCGGCTCAAGCTGGAGGACGGCGACACCTACGGCCTCACCGGCACGGTGGAGTTCACCGAGGTGGTGGTGGACCCCTCCACCGGCACCGTCAACCTGCGCGCGCGCTTCCCCAATCCCTCGGGGCTGCTGCTGCCGGGGATGTTCGTGCGCGCGGTGTTCAATCAGGCGATCGACCCCAATGCCTTCCTCGTGCCGCAGGCGGCGGTGACGCGCGATCCCAAGGGCAATGCCACGGTCTGGCTGGTCGGGCCGGGGAACAAGGCGGTGCTGCGGACGGTGCAGGCGGTGCGCGTCGAGGGCGCGAACTGGGTCGTCACCGGCGGGCTTTCCGCCGGCGACCGGATCATCACGCAGGGGACGGGCAAATTGCAGGCCAATGCCGCGATCAAGCCGGTTCCCGCCGACGCGCCGCAACCCATCGCGCCGTCCGACAGCCGCAAGAAGGCGGGCTGATCCATGTCGCGCATCTTCATCGACCGCCCGATCTTCGCATGGGTGCTCGCCATCATCGTGATGATGGGGGGCACGGGCGCGATCATGGGATTGCCGATCGCGCAATATCCCGACATCGCCCCGCCGCAGGTTTCTATCCGGGCCACCTATCCGGGCGCCAACGCGCAGACTATCCAGAATTCCGTCACGCAGGTCATCGAGCAGCAGCTCACCGGCATCGATGGCCTGCTCTATTTCAGCTCCTCCTCCACCTCGCGCGGCTCCGTCTCGATCACCGCCACCTTCGCCAAGGGCACCAATCCCGATATCGCGCAGGTGCAGGTGCAGAATCAGGTGCAGCAGGCGATCAGCCGGCTGCCCAACCAGGTGCAGCAGCAGGGCATCGTCGTCCGCAAGTCCAACCCGGACAATCTGCTGATCGCCGGCATCTACGACGCGACGGACCAGATGACCAACCAGGACGTCTCGGACTATCTCGTCTCGAACCTGCAGGAGCCGCTGGGCCGCCTGCCGGGCGTGGGCGACACCAACGTGTTCGGCGCGCAATATGCGATGCGCGTGTGGCTCGATCCGGCGAAGCTCGCCAGCTATTCGCTGATGCCGGGCGACGTCATCACCGCGATCCAGAACCAGAATACCGAAGTGGCGGCGGGCGAGATCGGCGGTCAGCCCATGCCCATGTCGCAGATGCTGAACGCCACCGTCACCGCGCAATCGCGCCTCCAGACGCCGGAGCAGTTCCGCCAGATCATCCTGAAGACCCTCCCCTCCGGCGCGACCGTCCGTCTTTCCGACGTGGCGCGGATCGAGCTTGGCGCGGAGAATTATTCCTCCATGAGCCGCGTGAACCGCCACCCCGGCGCGGGCATCGCCGTGCTGCTGGCGCCGGGCGCGGACGCGCTCAAGACGGCAGAGCTGGTGAAGGCGGAGATCGCGCGCCTCCAGAAGAATTTCCCGCCGCACCTGCGCGTCGCCTATGCGACCGACACCACCAACTTCATCAAGCTTTCGATCCACGAGGTGGTGAAGACGCTGATCGAGGCGATCGTGCTGGTCGTGATCGTGATGTTCGTCTTCCTGCAAAGCTGGCGCGCGACTTTGGTGCCGACGATCGCGGTGCCCGTGGTGCTGCTGGGGACGTTCGGGATATTCTACCTCGTCGGGTTCAGCATCAACACGCTCACCCTGTTCGGGCTGGTGCTGGCGATCGGCCTGCTGGTCGACGACGCGATCGTCGTGGTGGAGAATGTCGAGCGCCTGATGGACGAGAACCCCGGCATGACGCCGCGGGAAGCCACGATCGAATCGATGAAGGAGATCACGGTCGCGCTGGTGGCGATCGCGCTCGTCCTGTCGGCGGTGTTCCTGCCGATGGCCTTCTTCGGCGGATCGACCGGCGTGATCTACCGCCAGTTCTCCCTCACGATCATCTCCGCCATGCTGCTGTCGGTGGCGGTGGCGATCGTGCTGTCGCCCGCCATCACCTCGAACCTGCTGCGGCAGAAGAGCATGGAGGAGGAAGGCTGGCTGCATCGCCACGCGCCGTGGCTCATGGACGGGGCGGAGCGCGCGAAACACTGGTTCAACCATAATTTCGATCGCTGCGTGACAAGCTACACCGGCGCGGTCGGGCGCGTGGTGGAGCGCAAGTGGCTGTTCCTGACCATCTATGTCGTGGTGGTCGGCCTGCTGGCGGTGCTGTTCCTGCGCCTGCCGACCGGCTTCCTGCCGACGGAGGATCAGGGCGCGGCGAGCTTCCAGTTTCGCCTGCCCGCCGGCGCCACGCTGGCGCGAACCACCGAGGTTCAGCGCGAGGTGGAACGCTATTTCCTCGAGAAGGAAGGCAAGAACGTGAAGACGCTGTTCAGCGTCGCGGGCGGGGGCGGCGGCGTCGCGGGGCAGAACACCGGGCAGGGCTTCCTGACCCTCACCGACTGGGACGCCCGGCCCGGCAGGGAGAATAGCGCGGACGCGATCGTCGCGCGCGCGGCATCCGCCTTCCGGGGGTTCCGCGACGCGCAGGTCTTCGTGATGATCCCGCCCGCGATCCGGGGCCTCGGCCAGTCGGACGGGTTCACGGTGGAATTGCAGAACACCGGCGGCCTGTCGCTTCAGGAGTTCGAGGCGGCGCGTGACAAATTGCTGTCGCTGGCGACCAGCGACTCCCGGCTTTCCGGCGTCCGCCTGACGGAGCTTCCCGATATCGGCACGCTCCAGGTGAACACCGATCCGCAGAAGATCGCCGCGCTCGGCCTGACGCAGAGCGACGTCAACACCACACTTTCCACCGCATGGGGCGGGCGATACGTCAACGACTTCGTCGATCGCGGGCGCGTGAAACGCGTCTATGTGCAGGGCGACGCGCAATTCCGTTCCAGGCCGGACGACATCGGCCAATGGTTCGTCCGCGGATCGGGCGGGCAGATGGCGCCCTTCACCGCCTTCGCCACGACCAGCTGGTCGCAGGCGCCCACGACGCTTTCGCGCTTCAACGGCGTGCAGTCCTTCGAATTCCAGGGGTCCGGCGCGCCCGGCACCAGCTCCGGCGAGGCGATGAACCACATCGCAGAGCTGGCCGCGAAAATCCCCGGCACCAGCATCTCCTGGGCGGGCATCTCCTATCAGGAGCGGCTGTCGTCCGGGCAGGCTCCCCTGCTCTACGGCCTGTCGCTGATCGTCGTCTTCCTGTGCCTGGCGGCGCTGTACGAAAGCTGGTCGATTCCGCTCGCGGTGCTGCTGGTGATCCCGCTGGGACTGATCGGCGCGATCCTGTTCGTCACCCTGCGCGGGCTGACCAACGACGTCTATCTGCAGATCGGCCTGCTCACCACCATGGGCCTGGCCGCGAAGAACGCGATCCTGATGATCGAATTCGCCGAGCAGGAGGAGAAGAAGGGCAAGCGCGTGATCGAGGCCGCGCTGACCGCCGCGCGCATCCGCCTGCGCCCGATCCTGATGACCAGCTTCGCCTTCATCTTCGGCGTGCTGCCGCTGGCGCTTTCCACCGGCGCGGGCGCGAACAGCCGCATCGCGATCGGCACCTCGGTGATCGGCGGGATGCTGACCGCGACGATCCTCGCGATCTTCTACATCCCCCTGTTCTTCGTGCTGGTGCGGCGCGGCTTCCGCGACACGATGGCCCGGCTAAGAGGCGAGGAGCCGGGCTTCCATCCGGTGGAGGAAGCCTGATGCGCGCCCTGCCCCTTCTCGCGCTGTGCGTCGCGCTGCCGGCGTGCAGCATGGCGCCCAGATATGTGCGCCCGGAAGCCCCCGTGCCGGCCTCATGGCCGAAGGGGGAAGCTTACCCCAGGGAAGCGACGGAGACGCTGCCCACCGTCCGCTATCAGGATATCTTCCGCGACGCGCGGTTGCAGCGGATCATCGAGCAGGCGCTCGCCAACAACCGCGACCTGCGCGTGGCGGCGGCGAATGTCGCGGCGGCGCGCGCGCAATATCGCATCCAGCGCGGGGAGCTGTTCCCCACGCTGGGCGCGAGCGCATCCTATAGCGCCAGCCACACCAACGCCCCGTCGACCAACGCCGATTCGCTTTCCGCCGGGCTGAACATCACCAATTTCGAGCTGGACCTGTTCGGCCGCGTCCGCTCGCTCACCAATGCCGCGCAGAACAGCTATTTCGCGCAGGAGGAAAACGCCCGCGCCGTGCGCCTGACGCTGGTGGGCGACATCGCGGGCGCATGGCTAAGCTATGCGGCGGACCGCAGCCTGCTCCTCATCGCGGAGGAGACGGCCGCCAACGCGCGGCGCAGCGTCTCGCTCACCGATGCGCGGCTGAAGGGCGGCATCGCGCCGCGCACCGATCTCAGGCAGGCGGAGCAGGTGCTGGCGAGCGCGGAGGCCGATCTCGCGACGCAGAAGACGGCGCTGGCGCAGGATATCAACGCGCTGGAGCTGCTGGTCGGCGCGCCATTGGACAAGGCCCTCCTCCCCTCCGGCATCGACGAAGCCGTGACCGGGATCGCGGAGCTTCCCGCCGGGCTGGATTCCGCCATCCTGCTGCGCCGCCCGGACGTGATGAGCGCGGAATACAGCCTGCGCGCCGCCAATGCGCAGATCGGCGCGGCGCGCGCGGCCCTGTTCCCGCGCATCACGCTCACCGGCCTGATGGGCTTCGCCAGCGGCGCGCTCACATCGCTCTTCGACAAGGGCGCGTTCAGCTATTCGGGAACGGCTGGCGCGGCATATTCGATCTTCAGCGGCGGCGCGGCGCGCGCCGGCGTGGCCCAGTCCGAAGCGCAGCGCGACGCGGCGCTCGCCACCTACGAAAAGGCGATCCAGACGGCTTTCCGCGAGGTTTCCGACGCGCTGGCGCGGCGCGGCACGATTTCGGACGAACTGGCGGCGGACCAGCGCAACGCCGATGCCGCGCTCGACAACTACCAGCTAGCCGATGCGCGTTATCGCGGAGAGATCGACACGTTCCTCACCACGCTTGTTGCGCAGCGCTCGCTTTATTCCGCGCAGCAGGGGCTGGTGCAGACCAAGCTGGCGCGCGCCACCAATCTCGTCACGCTCTATCGCGTGCTGGGCGGAGATTCACTTTCCGCGCAGCAATGACTTGACCGGCCGTTTCGGGCGTGGAAGTCTCCGTTCCACGATGTCCAGCAATCCACCAGATCCCGCGGCATTCTTTCGAGACATGCTGGGCCATTGGGAAAAGGCCGTGAACTCCTTCGGCGGCGATGCGCTGAAAAGCGAGGAGTTTGTGCGCAACATGCAGGCGGCCACATCGGCCTCCGCGAATATGCAGGCCAATACACATCAGATGATGGAGCGTGCGCTGGCCGCCGCCAACTTGCCGAGCCGCACGGACATCGACGATCTCGCCCGGCGCATCGCGGGGATCGAGGCGTCGCTCGCGCGGATCGAGGAGAAACTGGGCGCCACCGCCGCCCCGGACCCGGCAAAGCCCCGGCCGAGCCGAACCCGCAGACCACCGTCAAAGGCAAGCTGATGACAGATACCGCGCAAGCCGATCGTGTTTCCCCCGCCCAGGCGGAGTTCGAACGGATGCTGGCGCGGAATATATCGGGGATAAACTATTTCACCTCCCCCGCCCCGGTCGTGGGCGCCACGCCCAAGGACGTTCTGATCGAGCGCGGGCCGATGCGGCTCAACCATTATCGCCCGATGACCGACGAGGTCTATCGCATCCCCGTGCTGCTGGTGATGGCCACCACCAATCGCGGCTTCATCTTCGACATGGTGCCGGGGCAGAGCCTGGTCGAATTCCTGCTGAAGGCGGGTTTCGACGTGTTCATGCTGGAATGGGAAGCGCCGCGCAGCCACGAGCGCGGGCTGACGCTGGAGAATTACGTCAACGATTTCGTCGGCGGCGCGATGGAGCGCGTGAAGGCGGAAACCGGCGAGCCGGACGTCAGCGTGGTGGGCTATTGCTTCGGCGGCGTGCTTTCCCTCCTCTATTCCTCGCTGCACCCGGACGAGGGGCTGGCCAATCTCGTCACCTTCACCACGCCGATCGACTTTTCGAAGATGGAGATGTTCTCTGCCTGGTCCGACCAGCGTTATTTCGACGTGGACCGGCTGGTGGAGGCGTTCGGCAACGTGCCGGGCGACATGCTCTATTCCTCGTTCGACATGCTGCGCCCGGCCGCGCGGGCGGCGAGCAATTTCAGGCTCTACGACAATCTGTGGGACGAGGAATATGTGAAGTCGTTCCGCATGTTCGAACGCTGGAACACCGACACCCTGCCGCTGGCGGGCGAATATTTCCGGCAGACCACAAAAATGCTGATGTGGGAGAATCGTTTGTTCAACGGCACGATGGAGGTCGGCGGGCGCGCTGTCGATTTCGGCACGATCAAGGTTCCTTTCCTGCACATCGCGGCGGAGCACGATCATATCGTGCCGCGCGAGGCGTCCGCGCCGCTGATCGGCATGGTCGGATCGGAGGACAGGCAGGAGATCATGCTGAAGGGCGGCCATGTCAGCCTCGTCGCCGGCGGCAATGCGATCAAGCGCATGTGGCCCGCGCTCACGAGCTGGCTGGCGGAGCGCTCCCTGTGACGCAACGCATCCGCCGCTTCCAGCCGGCCGATCGCGATGCGATGCTCGCCTTCGCTCAGGGGCTTTCGGAACATGATCTTCTGTTCCTTGGCCGCGATCTGAAGCATCCGCGCGTGGTGGAGGCGTGGTTGCAGGCGATCGACGACGGCTGGATCGACAGCCTGCTCGCGGAGAAGGACGGGGAGATCATCGGCTCCGTGGCGCTGGTGCGCGATCCGCTCGGCTGGTCGGCGCATGTCGGCGAGGTGCGGCTGCTCGTGTCGTCGGAGCGGCGCGGCGCGGGTCTGGGGCGCGATCTGCTGCAGGCGATCCTCGCGGTCGCGGTGGAGCGCGGGCTGGCCAAGCTCACCGCCGCGATGACGCCGGACCAGCGCAATTCGGTGGCGTTGTTCGAAAGCCTCGGCTTCCGGGGGGAAGCCCTGCTGAAGGATCAGGTGCGCGATCGTTCGGGGCAACCGCACGATCTGGCGATCCTCAGCCTCGATGTCGCGCGGCAGCAGGCGACGCAGCGCGCCTATGGCTTCGACGCGGCCTGAAAGACATAAGGAAACAGGGGGGGATCTATCGATGGCCACCGCCATTTCTTCGGACGTTCTCGCGCCGCCGTCGCGGCTTCTCGCGCTCACCGAGCTGCCGCGCGCGATGGCGGAGCTTGGCGCCTTGCCCGCCGCCGCTCCCCTGCTCGCCAGCGCCCCGCGCGGGGACGGCCATCCGGTGATGGTGCTGCCGGGCTTCGTCACTTCCGATACGTCCACCGCGATCATGCGGCGTTACCTGCGGCGGTTGGGCTATGACGCACTGCCGTGGGAACTGGGGCGCAACCTCGGCCCGAAGTCGATCGGCGCGGAGGGCGAGCGGCTGGCGGAGCGGATCGGGGCGGTTCATGCCTCCACCGGGCAGAAGGTGAGCCTCGTCGGCTGGAGCCTTGGCGGCGTGATGGCCCGCCTGATGGCGCGCCGCATGCCGGAAGCGGTGCGGCAGGTGATCTCCCTTGGCTCTCCTTTTAACGGCTCCCCTCGCTCCACCAATGTGTGGCGGCTTTACGAGCGGCTGACCGGCCAGATGATCGATGGGGACGACACCCAGGCGCAGATGATCGAAGGCGCCACGCCGGCACCGGTCCCCTCAACCGCGATCTGGAGCCGCGCGGACGGCATCGTGGCGTGGAAATGCTGCATAGAGCCGTCGGCGGAGATCAGCGACAATATCGAGGTCCACGGCAGCCATTGCGGGCTGAGCGTGAACCCGGCGGTGCTGTTCGCGGTGGCGGATCGCCTTGCCCTGCCGGAAGACGAATGGCGGCCGTTCGAACGGCGGGGGCTGCGGGCCTTCATCTATCCCAGCGCGGGCCACGCCTGAACGGGAAGCCCTTCCGTTTTCGTGCCCAACCTGGCGACGGAATGCTCCGTTCGCCCTGAGCCTGTCGAAGGCTGCCCTTCCTTTCGAAAGAAGCGCGACGCCTCGGCAGGCTCAAAACTTCAAGGCCGGCGCGCCATCACTTCTTCTTGGCGTTGCCCTTAACCGTCTCCACCGCATCGCGGCCGAACTGGGCGATCAGCTCGCCGATCTCTCGCGCATGCGTCATCGAGCGGTTGCCCTGCTCGCGCAGATATTCGCCCTGGATCTTCATCACCTCGGACCAATCCTTGGCGCCCGCCGCCGCGCGCATCGCGGCGAAGGCTTCACGCGTATTGGTCTCGGCATGGTCGATCATCTTTAGGCCGATCGTCTTGTTGTTCTCCAGCGCCTTCTCGCCGGACGCCTTCATCGCCTCGCCGGCTTTCTTGGCCGGATCGACAACGCGCTCCTGGAACGATTCGCGCGCCTTTTCCGCCCCCTCGCGCATCTTTCCGGCAGCCGCCTTGGCCCGATCGCCGACAGTCTTGCGTGATTCCGCCATCGTCCGTCTCCCTCCTAAAACCGCGGCCATGCTGGCCCCGTCGCGGCGCGACGGCAAGAGGACAACGCGCATGAGACGCAGGATTTCCACCGGGCGATCGGGGATGATAAGAAACCGCATGCGCATCACCCCTCTGCTTGCCGCGCTATACGCGCTCTCCCCCGTTCCGGCCCTTGCCCAGACGGCCACGCCCGCCCCGGCACAGGCTCCGGCGACAGGTCTGGTGAACGTAACCGTCACCACCGCGCTGGGGCCGATCGTGATCGCGATCGACAAGGAACATGCGCCGATCACCGCCGGCAACTTCCTGAAATATGTCGATCAAAAGCGGCTGGACGGCGTGAACTTCTATCGCGCGGTGAAGATTCAGCCGGGCTATGGCTTCATCCAGTTCGGCACCGCGAACGATCCCAAGCGCACCCTGCCCCCGATCCCGCACGAGCCGACCAGCAAAACCGGCCTGAGCCACAAGGACGGCGCGATCTCCATGGCGATGGGCAAGCCGGGCACGGCGGCGGGCGATTTCTTCATCATCGTCGGCGATCTTTCGACGATGGACGCAACCGCCACCGATCCGGGCTATGCCGTGTTCGGCCATGTGGTGAGCGGGATGGATATCGTCCACCGCATCATGGAATCGCCCACCTCGCCGACGCGCGGCGAAGGGATCATGAAGGGACAGATGCTGGAGCCGGTCATCAAGGTGTCGACCGTGCGGCGCGGGCCGGCGGAGGTGGAGAAGCCGGCGGCTCCGACGGGCTAAGCTTCCGCTTCAACCCACCCGCGACAATTGCGTCTCCGCGCGCCCCAACGTCGCGCCGATCACGCCGGGGAGCAAGTTCACCCGCTCGATCAGTTCGGCATCCAGCAGGAAATCGCGCCCGAGCCGCAGCACCGCCTCGCCGCCCTGCGGCAGCCGCGCCTTCAGCACGACCTCGCCGCGCGCGCCACGCTGGCCTTCCAGCAAGCTGGCAAGCGCGCCGATCGCCTCCATGCCGTCGACCGTGATCTCCGCCACGAAGCGCGCCATCGTCGCGAGGCTCTCGAACGGCTGGAGCCGCTTGATCGCGATGCGCGGCTGGTCCTCGCCCGGCCGGCGATCCAGTTCCACCGTGGCCAATGCGCAATCGCCGGCGCGCGCGGCATCCTCCAGATCGGCGCAGACCTGATCGTCGAAGCAGGTGGCGAAGAACTGCCCGCTCTGGTCCGAAAGCGTGGCCATCATATAGCGCCGCCCGCGCGCCGAGGTGCGCCAGCGCGCCTCCTCCACCAGCACCGCCATCGTCGCGCCGGCGCGGGTGCCGTCATCGGGGATGGCAAGCTCCGTC
>JAYRJH010000465.1:0-2131 GCA_041906415.1 Sphingomonas sp.
ATCGCAAGGGCAATATCGTCTTCGTCCACAGCGAGATGAGCCCGGCGGGGCATATCTCGTCCACGCTGGAGGCGGTCAGGAAACTCGACGCGCATTGAATCTGGTGACGGCTTCTTAGAATTTTGCCGTTATCGCTCCGGGGCATAACGCGCGCCTGACGATCAGGAATGCGTCCGGAGGGAAGACGGCATTGGGGTTCTTTGCGGCACGGCGGGTCCAGGGAGAGGCGATGCCGCTCGGCCTGTTCGAGCGAATCGGCCTGTTCCTGCATCAACATGGCCTCAGCCCCGAGCCGGCGCATTATACGTTCGCCTATCATGTGCTGAGCGACCCTGACGGTGAACTGGCGCGCGCTGTAGCCGCGATCACGGAAGGCGGCGTGCGGCTGTCGCGCAACGATCTCGAATCGCTTGGCGGAGAGGCGTTCACCGGCCCCCCGGTGCAATTCTTCCCGTCCACGCCGCGCCTGCCGGAAGCCCCGCCCCCGCCCCCGTCCGATACGGCGGCGCTGATCGCGCGGACCCAGCGGCAGGTCGACGGCTTCGCCGATACGGTGCGCGCGATCCAGGTGGAGACGACCGGATTCGGGCGCGACATCGCGGCCAGCGCCGCGGCAATGCACAGGCTCACGCCGGACGAGGGCATCGACGAGATCGCGCGGCTGACCGGCACGATGCTGGAACGCGTCCGCCAGCTCGAGGCGCGGCTGGAGGTCACGACCCGCGAGACGGAGGAATTGCGCGTCGCGCTGGATGCCGCGCACGGCAGCGCGCGCCGCGATCCGCTGACCGAGCTGGCCAACCGCCGCGCCTTCGACGAAGCCTATGCAGCGCTGAAGCCGGATGTGGCGGCGTTCGTCGCGGTATGCGATGTGGATCATTTCAAGCGTATCAATGACGAATTCGGCCATGCGGTGGGCGATCGCGTGCTCAAGACGATCGGCCATACGCTGGCGACCGAATGCGAAGGCCATCTGGTCGCGCGGCTGGGCGGCGAGGAATTCGCCATATTGTTCACCGGCGTCACCCTGGCGGAGGCGTTGGACATGGTGGAGCGCGCGCGAGCCGCGGTGGCCGGGCGGCGATTGCGGCTGCGGTCGACCGATGCGTTCATCGGCACGATCACGCTTTCCGCCGGCATCGCCGGCATCCTCGCCAAGGAAGGGCAGGAAAGCGGAATGGCCCGCGCCGACGCCGCGCTCTACGCCGCCAAGAACGATGGGCGGAACCGCGTGAAGATCGCGCCGAAATCTGGCGTATAGCACCATTATCGCGCGGTATATTTCACCGCTTCTTGTTGTCTGATTTTCTATCTTAATGATTCTACTAGATTTTTAAAACTGGCACGCTCCCTGCATTTCCCTTTTGCATCGACCGCCGGATCGACCGGCGGCACAGCAAAGGGAAGTCCGACATGACCAATTTCATCTCCGCCCGTCACTATGCGTTCAGCCTCGTCAGCGCGCTGTTCGTCGCCGCCGTGATGGTGAGCGCCGCCGTTCCCGTCACCCCGATCGTCTGATGCGCGGGCGACGCCCCGCCATCCTTTGCGCGACGCGCGGGATGGCGGGCAGGCGGCGGGCCTTGTCGCCGTCCACATGCCCATGCCGGCCTGATCCGGCATCCCGCGCCGCGAAGGATATCCGCCCGCAGCCCCGCGCCTAGCGCCCGACCGGCAAATCCCGGAAGGCCGCGTCCTTGTCCGTCCGCACCTCACCCGGCAAACCCAGCACGCGTTCGGCGATGATGTTCTTCAGGATTTCGTCCGTCCCGCCCGCGATGCGCAGGCCCGGCGCGTTCATCACCGCCGACTGGAACAATCCCTTCAGCGGCAGCAGCGCGGGATCGTTCAGGATGCCGAACTGATCCTCCGCCTCCACCGCCGCATTGCCCAGGTCCTGCAACTGGTTGGCGGCGATGATCTTGCCGATCGAGCTTTCCGGCCCCGGCGTCTGCCCGCGGCTCAGGGCGGTGATCGTGCGCATCCGCGTGTTGCGCAACCCCTCCGCCTGCACATACCAGTCGGCGAGCCGCTGGCGGAAGGCGGGGTCGTGGATCAGCGGCCCGTTCGCCGCATCGAGATTCCTCGCCAGCGCCAGGATGTCCTTCGGGGCCGCGCCTCCGCCGCCGCC
>JAYRJH010000466.1:0-2124 GCA_041906415.1 Sphingomonas sp.
ATGGCGGCCCCGTCCAGCGTGATGACGGCAGGCGCTACCGGCGCCGCCGGCGCCGGCGGTGGCGGCATCGCGACGGGCGGCGCAGGGCGCACGTCCTCACGCGGCGCCACGCATCCGGCAAGCACCGCCACCAGCATCCCCGCTGCCAACAGCCTCATCGCGGGCGCAGGCTCTCGCTGGCGATCGCCGGGCTGGCATAGGGCTCCTGCGCCGACACGCTCCAGTAGCGCAGATCCTCCAGCGCGATCCGCGCGCCCGACCGGGCACAGACGACATGGTCGCCCGGCGACAGCACGCGAAAGCCGTTGGGCATGTAATGCAGGCGCGCGGCCCGGTCGGCATTGGACATCAGCATGGAAAAGGCACTTCCCGGTGGATCGGATCAGAACAGGTCGGGCTGTTCGGGTACCACCTTTTCATAGGTACGCGGGCCGCTGCGCTCAACCCGCGCGTCCACCGTGCCGTCGCGGAAACGCAGCGTGATGGCGCCCGCCGCGCGCACCGCCTCTGCCGAGGACAGCGTCTCGCCGCCCGGCCGCGCGGTGATCCGCGCATAGCCGCGCTCCAGGATGCGATCCGGGTTCAGCGACTGCACCAGCCGCCATGTGTTCGCCAGCCGCTCGTGCCCCCGCTCCACCTGCCGCAACAGGACGGCGGGGCGCAGCGCGGCGCCCGCCCGGTCCAGCCCCCCGCGCGCCAGCGTCACCCGCCGCTCCAGCCCGCGGTCCAATCTTGCCCCCGCGTCGTCCGCCCGCTGCCGCTGCGGCCCCAGCAACTGGTCCCGCTTCGGCAACAGCCGCGCCATCGCGTCCAGCCGCTCGCGTCCCCGCTCGACATAACGCCGCGCGCACCGCTCGGTCCGCTGCCGGTGGCTGGCGACGGTCAGGCGCAGGTCGGCCAGCACCGGCACCGCGATCTCGGCGGCCGCGGTCGGCGTCGGCGCGCGCAGGTCGGCGGCATGGTCGCACAGCGTCGTGTCCGTCTCATGCCCCACCGCCGAGATGATCGGGATCGTGCAGTCCGCCACCGCGCGCACCACCGCCTCCTCGTTGAACGCCCACAGATCCTCGATCGAACCGCCGCCGCGCGCCACGATCACCAGGTCGGGCCGCGGCACCGCGCCGTCCACCGGCATCGCATCGAACCCGCGCACCGCCGCCGCCACCTCGGCCGCCGCACCCTCGCCCTGCACCTTCACCGGCCAGACGATGACATGGGTGGGGCAGCGATCCTCCAGCCGGTGCAGGATGTCGCGGATCACCGCGCCGGTCGGCGAGGTGACGACACCGATCGTGCGCGGCATGAAGGGCAGCGCCACCTTGCGCCCCCGGTCGAACAGCCCCTCGCCCGCCAGCTTGGCCTTCAGCTTCTCGAACAGCGCCATCAGCGCGCCGGCACCGGCCAGTTCCATCCGCTCGATCACGATCTGGTATTTCGACCGCCCCGGATAGGTGGTCAGCTTGCCGGTCGCGATCACCTCGATGCCGTCCTGCGGCTGGAAGGCGAGCGCGTTGGCCGATCCCTTCCACATCACCCCGTCGATCACCGCCTGATCGTCCTTCAGCGCCAGATAGACATGGCCCGAGGCGGCGCGCTTGTAGCCGGAGATCTCGCCGCGCAGGCGGACATGGCCGAACTCGCCCTCCACCATCCGCTTCAACTTGAAGCTCAGTTCGCCGACCGACAGCGCGAGCGCGTTGTCGCCGGGCACCGGCTCGGCTACCAGCCGCGGACTTTCGTCAAGGAAAAGGGGATCGGGCATGAACGTCCTGCTGCTGGGATCGGGTGGCCGCGAACACGCACTGGCGTGGAAGCTGGCACAGTCGCCGGGGTTAGATACGCTCTATGCCGCGCCCGGCAACCCCGGCATCGCCGCGCATGCGACCTGCGTTGCGCTCGCCGCGACGGATCACGATGCGGTGATCGCCTTTGCGCGCGAACACGCCATCGGGCTCGTCGTGATCGGGCCGGAGGCACCGCTGGTCGACGGCCTTGCCGATTCGCTCACCGCCGCCGGCATCCCCGTCTTCGGCCCGTCGAAAGCGGCGGCACAACTCGACGGATCGAAGGGCTTTACCAAGGATCTGTGCGCGCGCGCGAACATCCCCACCGCCGGCTATCTGC
>JAYRJH010000467.1:0-2113 GCA_041906415.1 Sphingomonas sp.
CGATGCGGGTGAAATCGCGAAAGCCGCCGGCGGAGAATTTGATGACCTCGGATTCGGTCACTTCCGCCAGATCATTGGCGGTGCCGACGATCGTATAGGCGATAAGGTGGGGCAAATGGCTGGTGATCGCCAGCACGCGATCGTGATGATCGGGCGCCATCATCTCGACGTTGCTGCCCAGCGCGCGCCAGAAGCCCGCGACCCGTTCCGCCGCCGCCGCATCGCCGTCCGCCAGCGGGGTCACGATGCACCAGCGGCCCTGGAACAGGGAGGCAAAGCCCGCTTCCGGCCCGCTTTTCTCCGTGCCCGCGACGGGATGGGCGGGAACGACGATCGCATGGGGAAGGGCTTCACGCAGCGCCCTGGCCACCGATTCCTTGCTCGACCCCACGTCGCTGACGATCGCGTCCGCCGGCAGGTCCGCCGCGATCGCGGCCGCGACCGCGCCCATCGCGCCGACAGGCACGCACAGGATCACCAGCTCCGCCTCGCGGACCGCCTCGCCCGCCGTCTCCGCCACCGCATCGGCCAGCTCCAGCCGGCGCGCAATGTCGCGCACCTCGGCGCTGGCGTCATAGGCGGTGAGGCGCACCTCCGGCATCGCCTGCCGCACCGCGCGCGCCACCGATGAGCCGATCAGCCCCAGCCCGACGATCGTGACGCGCGCGAAAGGCGGCATCAGGCCGCTCCCGCCAGCGCGCGCAACGCGGCCACCACGCCTTTCGTCTCGTCCTCGGTGCCGATCGTGATTCGCAGGCCGTGCGGCAAACCCTGACCCGGCAGCCAGCGGACGATATAGCCCGCGTCCATCAGCCCCTTGTAGGCGGCCTCGGCGGTCAGCTCGCCCTCGAACAGGACGAGGATGAAGTTCGCCTGGCTGGGGACCGCGCGCAGCCCGGCATTGCCGAGCCTGGCGATCTCGTCGGCGAACCATGCGCGCCACTTCGCATTGTGCGCGCGGGCGGTGGCGACGAAATCCTCGTCCCCAAGCGCGGCGATCGCCGCCGCCGTCCCGGCGATGGTGATCGAGAAGGGCAGGCGGATGCGGTGCATCGCCTCGATGATCGCGGGCGCGCCATAGCCCCAGCCTATCCGCTCGGCGGCGAGGCCGTACATCTTGGAGAAGGTGCGCGTCACCAGCACGTTGTCGGCGCGCTGCGCCAGCTCCATGCCGCCGTCGTCATCCTGGCCCTCGATATATTCGGCATAAGCGTGATCGAGCACGAGCAGGATATCGGAGCGCAGGCCGGCGTGCAGCCGCTCGATCTCCGCGCGCGGGGCATAGGTGCCGGTGGGGTTGTTGGGGTTGGCGACGAACACGATCCGGGTGCGATCGGTGACGGCGGCCAGGAGCGCGTCGACGTCCGTCGCATAATCCTTGTCCGGCGCGGTCACCGGCGTCGCGCCGACGCGGCGCGCGGCGATCGGATAGACGGTGAAGCCGTAGTTGACGTAGAGCACCTCGTCGCCCGGCCCGGCGAAGGCGCCCGCGGCGAGGTGCAGCACCTCGTCCGATCCGTTGCCGTAGATGATCCGCGCGGGATCGAGCCCGTGCTTCGCCGCCAGCGCCTCGCGCAGCGCGACCGCGCTCGCATCGGGATAGCGTTCGAGGTTGGTCGCGGCGGCGATGAACGCCTCGCGCGCCTTCGGGCTGGTGCCGAGCGGATTCTCGTTCGAGGAGAGCTTGGAGACCTTGCGGCCATCGTCCGTGGTGGAGCGGCCCGGGACATAGGGTGCGATCTCCATCACCCAGCGCTTGGGAACAGGTGCGTTCGTCATGCCCGCGCGCTTACGCGGATGCGCGGTCGCAGGGAAGGGGGTGTGGCCGGCGGTTGCTGGCCGGGCCGCTCCCCGCTAACGCTTTTCCCAAGATGTCAGACGATCAGCGTTTCGGCCCCGGGCGCCATGTCGTGCTGCCGGGGCCGCTCAGGCTCGACGGCGGCGGCGCGCTCGCGCCGGTCGAGGTGGCTTACGAAACCTATGGCACGCTCGCGCCCGGCGGCGGGAACGCGGTGCTGGTCTGCCATGCGCTGACGATGGACCAATATATCGCCTCGCCGCATCCGCGCACCGGCAAGCCTGGGTGGTGGACGGCGATGGTTGGGCCGGGGCG
>JAYRJH010000468.1:0-2108 GCA_041906415.1 Sphingomonas sp.
ATGTAATAGGCCGGCAGCGCATATTTCGTATGCGGTAGCGACACCTCCACCACCTCCGCGCCCGCGTCCTTCATCCAGGCGATGCCCTGCTGCCAGAGCGCCTCGATCTCGGACGGCATCCCGTCGACGCGATATTCCCTCGGCACGCCGACGCGCTTGCCCTTGAGGCCGGCGTCGAGCATCGATTCCCACCGCGGCACCGGCAGGTCGAGCGAGGTGGCGTCCTTCGCGTCGAAGCCGGCCATCGCCTCCAGCATGATCGCGCAATCACGCACGTCACGCGCCATCGGCCCGGCCTGATCGAGCGAGGAGGCGAAGGCGATCACGCCCCAGCGCGAGCAGCGGCCGTAGGTGGGCTTGATCCCCGAAATCCCGGTGAAGGCGGCGGGCTGACGGATCGAGCCGCCAGTGTCCGTGCCGGTCGCCCCCGGCGCGATCCGCGCGGCGACAGCCGCCGACGAGCCGCCCGAAGACCCGCCCGGCGCGAGCGCTGCGTTGCCGCCGTCGTTGCGCCGCCACGGCGAGATCACGTTGCCGGACGCGCTCGTCTCGTTGGACGAGCCCATGGCGAACTGGTCCATGTTGAGCTTGCCGAGCATCCCCGCGCCCGCATCCCACAATTTCTGCGAGACGGTGGACTCATAGGGCGGCGTGAAGCCTTCGAGGATATGGCTCGCGGCGGTGCTGGCGACGCCCTTGGTGCAGAACAGGTCCTTCATGCCGATCGGTACGCCGGCCAGCGGCTTGAGGGTTTCTCCGGCGGCGCGCGCCCCATCGGCGGCGTCGGCGGCGGCGAGCGCGTGGTCGGGCGTCTCGACGAGGAAGGCGTTGAGCGGCTTCGCGGCGGCGACGGCTGCGTTGAACGCCTCCGCCACCTCGCGCGCGGAGAAGCTGCCGGCGCGGACGCCGTCGCGGATCTCGCGGATGCCGAGGTCGGTGAGAACGGACACTATTCGATCACTTTCGGAACGGTGAAGAAGCCATGCTCGGCGGCGGGCGCGTTGGCCAGCACCGCGTCGCGGATGCCGCCGTCGGTGACGATATCGTCGCGCAGCCGGAGCGTGTTGGGGATGACGGCCGTCATCGGCTCCACCCCTTGCGTGTCCACCTCCCCGAGCTGTTCGATCCAGCCGAGGATGTTGTTGAGCTCTGGAACGAGCCGCTCTGCGGCGGCATCGTCGATCGCGATGCGCGCAAGGCTCGCGACCTTCTTCACTGTTGCGGTGTCTACGGACATGCGCCGCCGCTACCATTGTGCGGCGCGGGAAAGCAATGCCCGGCATTGCGCAAGCGCCCGCGCTGGGGCAGGCAGTCGCGCGATGGCCCGCAAATTCCTCTACATCGTCGCCTTCTTGACCGCGCTCGTGATCGTCGCGGCCTTCGTGTTCCGCATCTGGGGCAACGAGCTGATCCGCTGGCGCTTCGTGCCGAGAGGCGGGTTCCAGGCGCAGGCCGCGCTGCCCGCCGATGCCTATGCGAAGCCGGATATGTGGCTCGCCCGGCCGGACCGGAAGGACAATCCCGCGCTCTGGACGCCGAAGGGCTTCAGCGCCGGGGGTGGCAAGGCGGCGGTGTTCTTCATCCATCCCACCTCCTATCTGGAACGCGAGCACTGGAACGCCCCGCTCGCCGACAAGGAGGCGAACCGCACGGCGGAGCTTTATCTGCGCGGGCAGGCGAGCGTCTTCAACGATGCGGGCGAGATATGGGCGCCGCGTTACCGTCAGGCGACGTTCGGCGCGTTCCTCACCAACCGCGCCGATGCGGCGCGGGCGCTGGATCTTGCCTACGGCGATGTGCTCGAGGCGTTCGACGCCTTCCTGAAGCAGATCGGCCCGCATCGCCCGATCATCCTCGCCGGGCACAGCCAGGGCGGGCTGCACCTCACCCGGCTCCTGAAGGACCGCGTGGCGGGAACTCCGCTCGCGAAGCGGATCGTCGCGGCCTATGTGGTCGGCTGGCCGGTGAGCCGCAGCGCGGACCTGCCCGCGATGGGTCTGCCGGAATGTCTCCACCCCGACCAGCGCGGCTGCGTGCTTTCGTGGCAGAGCTTCGCCGAGCCGGCCGATCCGGCGCTGATCCTCGACACGTTCGACGGCTCCACCGGG
>JAYRJH010000469.1:0-2107 GCA_041906415.1 Sphingomonas sp.
TTCAGGCAGAGGCGCGCCCATGCCGCCGAGCTGATCGCGGCGCTCGATGAAGGATTCGCCGCGATGGAATGGCCGCAAGTCGCCGCCGCGCTGGAGGCTGAGGACCTGATCTTCTCTCCCGTCCAGAGCATCGGGGAGGTGACGCGCGATCCGCAGGCGCTCGCCGCCGGCTGTTATCAGTCTTTTGCCGGGGAAGACGCGCTGATCCCCAGCGGGCCGATCGATTTCGGCGTGGCGGTCGCCGCTCCCCGCCGCGCGCCCGCGCTGGACGCCGACGGAGAGGCGATTCGCCGCGAACTGGCGGAGACTATGGCGGTGGGCGATCCGTCGCGATAACAAGCCTTCCTTGCAACCGATGCGGCCGCCCGGCCGTTCGCATCGGCGCAACAGCCGGGAGCTTTCGCGTTGATCCTCACCCTTCTCGCCGCCGCGGCCGCCGTTCAGGGGCCGGGTTCGCTCGGCGACATCTGGCAGCATATCCTCGCGGATTTCTCCAATATCACCGACGCGGCCGCGATGGCGGCTTTCGGGCAGGTGCTGATGATCGACCTCATTCTGGCGGGGGACAATGCGATCGTCGTCGGCGCGCTCGCCGCCGGGCTGCCCGCCGATCAGCGCCGCAAGGTCATCATGATCGGCATCGGTGCGGCGTTGGTGCTGCGCATCGCCTTCGCGCTGGTCGTGACATGGCTGATGGGGATCGTCGGGCTGATCTTCGCCGGCGGGTTGCTGCTCCTGTGGGTTAGCTGGAAATTCTGGCGCGAGATCAGGAGCGGCGGGCATGACGCCGACGAAGCCGACGACACCCAGCAATCCGGCCTCGCCCCGGCCAGAAGCTTCGCGGCGGCGGCATGGGCTGTGGCTGTGGCGGACGTATCGATGAGCCTCGACAATGTGCTGGCCGTCGCCGGCGCGGCGCGCGAACATCCCGGCATTCTTGTCGTCGGCCTGCTGCTGTCCGTCGTGCTGATGGGCGTGGCGGCGAACCTGATCGCGCGGATCATCGATCGCTATCGCTGGATCGCCTATATCGGGCTTGCGGTGATCCTCTTCGTCGCGCTCAAGATGATCTACGAAGGCTGGATCGGCACCGACAGCACGGCCGGGCTGGTCTCGCTGTTCTGAACCGGAAGTTCACGGGCCGTTCAACGCGCGCCAAGGATAAGGCAACGCATGGATATGAAGATGTTCCTGCCCGTCGCGGCAATCGTCATGGCCGCTCCCGCTTCCGCGCAGACCGGCGATCTCGCGCAGGTGCAGCGGCACCTTTCGGCCGTCTCCAGCATGACGGCGGATTTCACCCAGACGGACCGCAACGGAAAGGTGCTGACCGGCACGCTGACGCTCAAGAAGCCGGGAAAGATCCGCTTCCAATATGAAAAGGGCGTGCCGATCCTGATCGTCGGCGACGGAAAGGCGCTCACCTTCATCGACTATTCGGTGAAGCAGGTGCAGCGTTGGCCGATCGGCAACACGCCGCTCAGCGTGCTCATCAACCCGGACAAGGATATCAGCCGCTTCGCGAAGGTGGTGCCTTCCGCCGATCCGCGCTTGCTGTCGGTGGAAGGCTATGATGCGAAGCATCCCGAATATGGCCGCATCACCCTGGTCTTCGCGCGCGACGCATCGGCGCCGGGGGGGCTGATGCTGCAGGGCTGGGCCATGCTGGACAGCCAGGGCAACCGCACGACGATCCGCCTGTCCAACCAGCGCTTCAACGCGGCCGTGAACGATGAAACGTTCCGCTGATCGTTCACCTTCGTGACAGGTTCACGGGTGTAGAAGCGCAAATGTGGAAGCGGGGCTTTCGGGATTTTCCCCCTGTTGCCCGGGCATACCGTCTTCCCCCTGCGTGACGAACGTCAGGTCGACCCCCGCTCCATGCCCCCGGAGCGGGGGTCTTGCTTTGTGGCGCTGGCGCGTGGGGGTTTCGGCGGCTAAAGCCCTTTTCCGTGAAGATCGTAAGCTGGAACATCAATTCGGTGCGGTTCCGCATCGCCATCGTCGAGCAATTCCTGCGCGAGGCGTCGCCCGATATCCTGTGCCTTCAGGAAACCAAGGTGATCGATCAGGATTTCCCGGCGGAGGCGTTTCGCAAGCTGGGCTA
>JAYRJH010000470.1:0-2092 GCA_041906415.1 Sphingomonas sp.
CTCTGCGCCTGGGCGGGAGCGGCGGAAAAGGCCGCCGCGATGGCGAGGGCGGTCAGCGCGCGAACGACGGCGCGGCGGCAAGCGAACATGGCGGACTCCGGACGATCGGGGATGAAGGGGGAGGAGCCGAGCCCGCCATCGCTCAGCGCCTTCCGGGGCGTGTCGCCGGCAGCCCCACGATGCCGGTGAACTTGGACATGGCCCGGACGCCGACATCGGGACGCACCCCGGTCAGCATCTTCGCGGCCAGATAGAGGTTGCGGGCCAGATTTGCCCCATGGTCCGTACCGATCGCCACCGGCACGATGCGCGCATCGTCGGCCACGGGGCGGACCCACGCGACCGGATGTCCCACCCACGGAAGACCGAGGCGCCCCGACCGGATCATCGCCTCCTGGCTGCCGATAGTGCGGACTTGCCAGCCGTACCGGACCCCCAGCGCGGTCAGCTTGGTCCAAAGATCGCCGCACGGGATGCACCCGGGGCTGGTCGTCATCTCGATGACGAAGGCAGCGCCGTGCCCGCGCAGCGTCGCCGCGAAGTCGTCGGGAAAATCGCGGGTCACGGGAACGCGCGAGAGCCACGCCTGCAGAGTCTTCGCATCACCAACCGGGTGGATCGCCGCGCGCATGGCGTCCTCGCGGCTCGCGGTCTGGGCGGCTGCCGGACCGATGCCGATCACGAGGCCGGGAATGCCGAGAAGGATGAGACCGCGCATCATGGCCTCGGCTCGCCGGAGGCTTCCACGAGATCGCCGCCGAGCGCGCGCGGATCTTTGGCCGATACCGGGCCGTTGCCGAGGGCGTCGAAGAATCCCGCGTCCTCGCCCGGACCCGTCATGAACTGCTCAGGCCGGATATCGCCGCGCAGCAGGCGAACCGCCTGATAGGCCATCTGCGCCAGATTGGGATAAGCCTCGACACCCGAGGCGATGATCATGCGCTGTTGGCTTCCCCGGCGGATGATCATCGTAGTCGGCGTTACCTCGACGCCAAATCGCTGCCCAAGGTCAGGCCGCTTGTCGAGGTCCATGAGCGTAACCTGCCAGCCCATCTCCTCCTGGAAACGCTCGATGATCGGCCATTGCACCCTGCAATATCCGCAGCTGGAACGCGAGAACATGACGAGCGCGAACTCGCCGGCATTGGCGCGCAGGTAGGACCGCCGGATGGTGTCCTTCTCGGCGGTCAGCTCGGACCGGGCATCGCCCACCATCGGGTTCGCGGACTTCGAGTTGAGTTCGGGATATTGCAGCATCGCGATCTGCGTGACGCCGGCAAAGGCTCTCGCCTTGCGGCGTGCGAAGTCCTGAAGCCGCCAGAAGTCCGCCACGGCGTCCACCGTCAGCACTGTCGCCGCATAGTCCCGCTGGTCCTCGATGAGCTTGCGGATCTTCGGTGGGGTCCAGGTCGCGAGTTCCGCCATTGGCGGGATCCTCGGCTTCACGACCGCGTCGGGCGCTTGCTTCTCCTCCTCCTTGGGCTTGGGCGCTTCATACCACCAATAGCCTTGATGCGACCCCGAAGCCTGGCCGACCGGCTGGGCCGCTGCCACGGCTGGCGTGAGGAGAATGCAGGCGCCTGCAAGGGCGGACACTCTCGCGCTCACAGGATGCGCTCCATCCGGATGAGATGTGCGACCGGGATCAGGCCGAAATATCGGCTGTCGAATCCGCGCGGGTGTGTCGAACCCACATAGACCATTCCAGCGGGAATGATCCCGCTCCACCGCAGATGGTCGAGCCTCATGCCATTATGCGTCTGCGGCAGGCTCACGCCGAGGAACCGGCCATTGCAATAATAGTGACCGTCCCGGCTGCGCGGGAGCAGCGGTGACGGGGTCTCGTACATCGTCAGCCGGTCGCCGGCCATGCAGAGCGCGTGTTTGGTGACGGACACCGGATTCGGCCCCGCGATGGGATGACGAAGCGTGAACATGACATAGTCGCCGCGTTTGATCGGCCCCGGGCTCTGACGCACCGCGAAGGCATCGATCGACGGCGACATGACCAGGGTGACCTGCGGCATGATGACCGCCGCGGCCGCTGCGATCGGAAGCACGACGATCATGGCGCGCGCGAGCCGCGCGGGCC
>JAYRJH010000471.1:0-2091 GCA_041906415.1 Sphingomonas sp.
CGCGGAGGCGGTGGAGAATGCGGTGAAGATCGCGCGCGCCGCGACGGGCCGGTCGGGCGTGATCGCGTTCGGCGGCGGTTTCCACGGCCGCACGATGCTGACCATGGCGATGACCGGCAAGGTGCTGCCCTACAAGCGCAGCTTCGGGCCGCTGCCGGGCGAGGTCTACCACCTGCCGTTCCCGATCGCGCATTACGGCGTCGGCGTGGAGGACAGCCTGCGCGCGCTCAACCTGCTGTTCGCGGCGGATATCGAGCCGTCGCGCGTCGCCGCGATGATCGTCGAGCCGGTGCAGGGGGAGGGGGGCTTCCACACTGCGCCGCCCGAACTGCTCATGGCCTTGCGCCGCATCTGCGACGAGCACGGCATCGTCCTGATCGCGGACGAGGTGCAGACCGGCTTCGCGCGCACCGGCAGGATGTTCGGGATCGAACATGGCGGGATCGAGCCTGATCTGCTGACGGTGGCCAAGTCTCTAGGCGGCGGCTTCCCCTTGTCGGGGGTGATCGGCCGCGCCGGGATCATGGACGCGGCGCAGCCCGGCGGATTAGGCGGAACCTATGCCGGATCGCCGGTCGCCTGCGCCGCCGCGCTCGCCATGCTCGACGTGATCGAGGAGGAGAAGCTCTGCGCGAGGGCCGATGCGATCGGCGGGCGGCTGCGGGCCACCCTGGGACGCTTCGCCCAGCGCAACGACCTGCTGCCGATCGGCTATGTGCGCGGCCCCGGCGCGATGATCGCCTTCGACCTGCTGGCCGAGCGGGGCGGCGACGCGCCCGACGGCGCGGCGGCGAAGCGGGTGACGGCGCGCGCGCTGGAACTGGGGCTGGTGCTGCTGAGTTGCGGGATACATGGCGAGACGATCCGGCTGCTGATGCCATTGACCGCATCGGATGCCATCATCGATGAAGGCATGGACATTCTGGAACAGGCGCTCACGTCACTATGAACACAGCATCCGCCACCCTGAAGCTCGCACGCCCCGATCTGCTACGCATGGACGCCTTCGTCGGTGGCCGGTGGACCGGGGACGACCGGCGCTTCCCCGTCACCAATCCGGCGAATGGCGCGGTGATCGCCGACGTCGCCGACATGGGCGTCGCCGAGACGCGGCGGGCGATTGATCTCGCCGCCGCGGCGATGCCTGCCTGGGCGGCCACTCCCGCCAAGGCGCGGGCGGCCATCCTTCGACGCTGGTTCGATCTGATGATGGCGCATCAGGACGATCTCGCGGCCCTGATGACCGCCGAACAGGGCAAGCCCTTGGCCGAGAGCCGGGGCGAGATCGCTTATGCCGCGTCGTTCATCGAATGGTTCGCGGAGGAAGGGAAGCGCGCTTATGGCGACATCATCCCGGCGCATGCCGCGGACCAGCGCATCCTCGTCCTGAAGCAGCCGGTGGGCGTGGTTGCCGCGATCACTCCGTGGAACTTCCCGGCGGCGATGATCACGCGCAAGGTCGCGCCGGCGCTGGCCGCCGGCTGCGGCATCGTCGTCAAGCCGGCCGAGCAGACGCCGCTGTCCGCGCTGGCGCTGGCGGTGCTGGCGGAGGAGGCCGGCCTGCCCGCCGGCCTGCTCAGCATCCTGCCCACCTCCGACGCGGCGGCGATGGGCGGCGAGATGACCGCCAATCCGGTGGTGCGGAAGCTCTCCTTCACCGGCTCGACCGAGATCGGCAAGCTGCTCTACCGCCAGTCCGCCGATACGGTGAAGAAGCTCGGGCTGGAGCTGGGCGGAAACGCGCCCTTCATCGTATTCGACGACGCCGATCTCGATGGGGCGGTGAAGGGTGCGATCGCGTCCAAGTACCGCAATGCGGGGCAGACCTGCGTCTGCGCCAACCGGCTCTATGTGCAGGCGGGAATCCATGACGCCTTCGTCGCGCGGCTGACGGAGGCGGTGCGGGCGCTGAAGGTCGGCGACGGCGCGGCGGCCGGCACCGATATCGGCCCGCTGATCGATACGGCCGCGGTGGAGAAGGTCGAGCGCCATATCGCCGACGCGATCGGCAAGGGCGCGACATTGGTGTGCGGCGGCGAACGCTCGACGCTGGGGGGCACCTTCTTCGAGCCGACGTTGCTCACCGGCGTC
>JAYRJH010000026.1:0-14857 GCA_041906415.1 Sphingomonas sp.
GGCGCGGATCGGCTTCGTCTTCGCGCGGCGCGGGATCGTGCCGGAAGCGGCGTCGAGCTATTTCCTGCCGCGCGTGGTGGGGATCAGCCAGGCGCTGGAATGGTGCTATTCGGGCCGCGTGTTCGATGCGGCGGAGGCGCAGCGCGGCGGACTGGTGAAGGAGGTCGTTTCCGGCGAGCGGCTGATCGCCCGCGCGACGGAGCTTGCGCGAGAGATCGCGGACAACACCGCCCCCGTCTCCGTCGCGCTGACGCGGCAGATGCTGTGGCGCGGGCTGGGCTATTCGCACCCGATGGACGCGCATAAGGTGGACAGCCGCGCGATCCTGTCGCGCGGCCGCTCCGGCGATGCGAAGGAGGGGGTCACGTCCTTCCTCGAAAAGCGCGCGCCCGCTTATCCCGACCGCGTTTCGAAGGACATGCCGGACTTTGTGCCGTGGTGGGAGGAACAGCGGTATAGCTGATCCATTATCCTCTCCACATGGTGACGGACGACAAGAGACTGGCGGCGGAGGCCGCGGTGGCCGAGGTGCGCGAAGGGATGCTCGTCGGGCTGGGCACCGGCAGCACGGCGGCCTTCGCGGTCGCGGCCCTCGCCCGGCGTATCGCGAGCGGACTGAAGGTGGAGGCGGTGGCGACCAGCGAGGCCACCGCCCAGGCCGCGCTCGCGGCCGGCGTCGTGGTGCGCGATTTCAGCGCGATCGCTTCGCTCGACCTTGCGATCGACGGCGCGGACGAGATCGATTCGCGCCTGTTCGCGATCAAGGGCGCGGGCGGCGCGATGCTGCGTGAGAAAGCGGTCGCTTCAGCCGCGCGCCGGATGGTGGTGATCGCGGACGGATCGAAGCGCGTCGCGGCGATCGGCGCCGCCAAGCTGCCGGTCGAGGTGCTGCCCTTCGCCCGCGCCTCCGTGATCGCCGCGCTGGAGCGGCTGGACGCGGCGGTGACGATGCGGGCAGGCTATGTGACGGACAACGGCAATATCGTCGCGGATTGCCGTTTCCCCGCCATGCCGGCCCCTCGCGCGCTGGCGGCGGAGATCGCCGCGATTCCGGGCGCTTTGGGGCATGGCCTGTTCCTCGATGAGGTCGATGCTGCCTATATTGCCGCCGCCGGTGTCGTTACGCGGCTGGAACGCGACGGTTCGAGCGACTAAGGGGACCGGGAATCGGCAACCGCGCGCGCCACTGGTGCGTTCGCTCAATATCCGGAACGAGGCCCTTCTGATGACCGACACCACCAGCCTTCATGAGGACGGCAGCCCCGAGCGGCTGGCGATCGACACGATCCGCACGCTTTCGATGGATGCGGTGCAGAAGGCCAATTCGGGCCACCCCGGCACGCCGATGGCGCTTGCGCCCGTGGGCTGGGCCTTGTGGACGAAATTCCTCCGTTACGATCCCGCGACGCCCGACTGGCCGAATCGCGATCGTTTCGTGCTGTCGGTCGGCCATGCCTCGATGCTGCTCTATTCGCTGCTCTATCTCGCGGGGGTGAAGGAGATCGACCGCAACGGCAAGCCGACCGGCCAGCCCGCCGTCAGCCTCGCCGATATCGAGGCGTTCCGCCAGCTCGGCTCGAAGACGCCGGGCCATCCCGAATATCGCCACACCACCGGCGTCGAGACGACGACCGGCCCGCTCGGGCAGGGCTGCGGCAATTCGGTCGGCATGGCGATCGCCGAGCGCTGGCTCGCCGCGCGCTACAACAAGCCCGGCTTCACCCTGTTCGACCATGACGTCTATGCCCTGTGCGGCGACGGCGACATGATGGAGGGCGTCTCGGCCGAGGCGGCGAGCCTCGCGGGGCATCTCAAGCTGTCGAACCTGTGCTGGATCTACGACGCCAACCAGATCTCGATCGAGGGCAGCACCGATCTCGCCTTCGACGAGGACGTGGGCAAGCGCTTCCAGGCCTATGGCTGGAACGTCATCCATGTCGATGACGCCAACGACATCGCCGCGCTGACCGCCGCGTTCGAGGCGTTCCGCAAGACCGGGGACCGCCCGACGCTGATCGTCGTCCATTCGGTGATCGGCTGGGGTTCCCCGCGTGCCGGCAGCGAGAAGGCGCATGGCGAGCCGCTCGGCGTGGAGAATGTGGCCAAGACCAAGGAAGCCTATGGCTGGCCGGCGAAGGACTTCTATGTTCCGGACGGCGTGCAGGCGGCGTTCGAGCAGGCGGTGGCCGGGCGCGGCCGACCGCTGCGCGAGGAATGGCAGGCGACGCTGGCGAAATATGAAGAGGTAGAGCCGGAGCTTTACGAGGAGCTTGACCTGCTGCTCGCCGGCAAGCTGCCCGACGGCTGGGACGCCGACATCCCGACCTTCGACGCGGACGAGAAAGGCCTCGCCAGCCGCGACGCGGGCGGCAAGGTGCTCAACGCCATCGTCAGGCGCGTGCCGTGGCTGATCGGCGGCTCGGCCGATCTCGCGCCCTCCACCAAGACCGACATCAAGGGCGCGGCATCGTTCGAGCCGGGCAATTACGGCGGCGCGAACTTCCATTTCGGCGTGCGCGAGCACGCGATGGGCGCGGTGGTCAACGGCATGACGCTGTCGCATCTGCGCGGCTATGGCAGCACCTTCCTCGTGTTCCTCGATTACATGCGCCCGCCGGTGCGCCTCTCCGCGCTGATGGAGCTGGGCAGCATCTGGATATACACGCATGATTCGATCGGCGTGGGCGAGGACGGGCCGACCCACCAGCCGATCGAGCATCTGACGATGATGCGCGCGACACCGGGGCTGGACATGATCCGGCCCGCCGACGCGAACGAGGTGGCGGAGGCATGGCGCGTCACCGTCCGCGACGGGACGCATCCGACCGCGCTGGTGCTGTCGCGTCAGGCGCTGCCGACGCTCGATCGCGGCAAATACGCCAGCGCCGCCGGGCTGGACCGGGGCGCCTATGTCCTCGCCGATAGTCCCGATCCGCAGGTGATCCTGATGGCGAGCGGCTCGGAAGTGTCGCTGGCGATCGGCGCCTATGAGCAGTTGAAGGCCGAAGGGATCGCGGCGCGCGTCGTGTCGATGCCGTCCTGGTATCGCTTCGAGTTGCAGGACGCCGCCTATAAGGAAAGCGTCCTGCCGGCGAAGGTGACGGCGCGCGTCGCGATCGAGATGGCGGGCGAGCTTGGCTGGGACCGCTATGTCGGGTCGAAGGGGCGGACAATCACCATGTCCACCTTCGGCGCGTCCGCCCCGGCGGCGAAGCTGGCCGACAAATACGGCTTCACCGTCGCCAATGCGGTGAAGGTCGCGAAGGAAGCGATGCAGGGCTGAACCCGGCCTTGCGCCGCGAGGCCGCGGGCCAATATCGGAAATCTGACGTTCGGACATGGAGTGAAAGCAATGGGACACCTCAACGACCTTGAACGCCACGGTCAGGCGGTGTGGCTCGACTTCGTGGATCGGAAGTTCCTGAACGAGGGCGGCCTGACGAAGCTGGTGGACGAGGACGGCGTGACCGGCGTCACCTCCAACCCGTCGATCTTCGAGAAGGCGATGGGCCATGGCGACGCCTATGACGCGAGCCTCGCCGCGTTCGACAAGGCCAACCCGGGCGCGTCGGCGATGGCGCGCTACGAGCATCTGGCGGTGCAGGATATCCAGAACGCCGCCGACACGCTCCGCCCGGTATACGACCGGCTGAACGCGAAGGACGGCTATGTCAGCCTGGAAGTCTCGCCCAAGCTGGCCGAGGACACCGACGGCACGATCGCCGAGGCCGCGCGGCTGTGGAAGGCGGTGGATCGCCCCAACCTGATGATAAAGATCCCCGGAACGCCGGAGGGCGTGCCCGCCATAGCAGCGTCGATCGCGGCGGGGATCAACGTCAACGTCACCCTGCTGTTCTCGATCGAGGCCTACAAGGCCGTCGCGCTCGCTTATGTCGAGGGGCTGGAACAGCGCGTGGCGCAGGGCCAGCCGATCGGCCGCATCGCCAGCGTGGCGAGCTTCTTCGTCAGCCGCATCGACAGCAAGATCGACGACAAGATCGATGCCGGCGTCGGCGGTGACGAGGCGAAGGCGCTGAAGGGCAAGGTGGCGATCGCCAACGCGAAGCTCGCCTACGCCTGGTATCAGGAACTGATCGCCTCCGATCGCTGGAAGGCGCTGGCGGGGAAGGGCGCGATGCCGCAGCGCCTGCTGTGGGCCTCCACCGGCACCAAGAACCCGGATTATCCGGACACGCTCTATATCGATACGCTGATCGGCCCGGACACGGTGAACACCGTGCCGCCCAAGACGCTCGACGCCTTCCGCGAGCGCGGCACGGTGGCCGAGACGCTGACGCAGGACGTGGACGGCGCGCGCAAGGTGCTGGCGGATGCCGAACGGCTCGGCCTCGATCTGGATGGCGTGACGGCGATCCTGGTGCAGGAAGGGGTCCACGCCTTCATCAAGTCGTTCGATGACCTGCTCGGGGCGATCGCGGCGAAGCATCCCGCCGTCGCCTGACGCGCCACGGGAACGATCGCCCGCCCCGGCGATTGATGCGGGGCGGGAGCGGACGGACAGAAGGATTGCGGATGAAGATCGGGATCGTCGGCCTCGGCCGGATGGGCGGGAATATCGCGCGGCGGCTGATGCGGGGCGGCCATGATTGCGTGGTCTGGGATCGCAACGCCGATGCGGTGACCGAGCTTGCCCGGGAGGGCGCGATCGCCGCCTCCTCGCTGGACGACATGAAGGCGAAGCTCGCCGAGCGGGCGATCTGGTGGATCATGCTTCCCGCCGGCGATCCCACCGAGCAGACGATCGCGGAGATCGGCGCGAAGGCGGTTCCCGGCGAGATCGTGATCGACGGCGGCAACACCTTCTGGAAGGACGATATCCGCCGCGCGAAATCGCTGGCGGACAGGGGCGTGCATTATGTCGATGTCGGCACCTCCGGCGGCGTGTGGGGGCTGGAGCGCGGCTATTGCATGATGATCGGCGGGCCGGAGGAGGCGATCAATCACCTCGACCCGATCTTCGAGACGCTCGCCCCCGGCCTGGGCAATGCGCCGCGCACCCCGGATCGCGACGACAAGGACGGGCGCGCCGAAAAGGGCTATATCCATGCCGGCCCCGTCGGCGCGGGCCATTTCGTCAAGATGGTCCACAACGGCATCGAATATGGGCTGATGCAGGCCTATGCCGAGGGCTTCGACGTGCTGTTCGGCCGTGGCGCGCCGCACCTGCCGGAGGAAGAGCGCTTCGATTTCAACATGGCCGATATCGCCGAGGTGTGGCGGCGCGGCTCGGTGATCTCGTCGTGGCTGCTCGACCTGACGGCGGCCGCGCTGGCGAAGGACCACACGCTCTCGAACTTCTCCGGCAATGTCGCGGATTCGGGCGAGGGCCGCTGGACGATCGACGCCGCGATGGAGCAGGCGACCCCGGTCACGGTGCTCACCACCGCCCTGTTCGCGCGCTATCGCAGCCGGATCGAGCATATGTATGGCGACAAATTGCTCTCCGCGATGCGCTATGGCTTCGGGGGGCACGTCGAGATTCCGCAATGACGCTCGTGGTCTGCGACGTCGACGGCACTCTGGTCGACAGGCAGAAACGATTGACCGATGCGACGCTGGCGGCGGTGGAGCGGTTGCGGGCGCATGGGTTCGGTTTCACGATCATCAGCGCTCGGCCGGTTTCCGGCATGATGCCGCTGGCCGAGAAGCTGGGGCTGGACGTGCCGATGGGTGCATTCAACGGCGGCATCGTCTTCCGCCGCGACGGCGCGATCGAGGCGCATCACACGATCCCGCCGGAGGTGGCGCGCGGCGTGTTCGATGCCGCGCGCGAGGCGGCGGTCGATCGCTGGGTGTTCGCGGACGACCTCTGGTATGCCTCCACCGACCGGGGCGTGCATGTCGCGCATGAACGGGTGGCGAGCGCGCAGGAGCCGATCGTGCGCGAGGGCTTCGAGGACTTGCTGGACCGTGCGGACAAGATCACCTTCGTCAGCGACGATCTCGCCGTCCTCGGCGCATTGGCGGAACGTGTGAAGCCCTTTGCCGGTCGCGCCACGATCGTGCAGTCTCAGGTCTATTATCTCGACATCACCGCGCAAGCCGCGAACAAGGGCGACGGTATCGCCGCGCTGGCGCAGGCGATCGGCGTGCCGCTCCACAAGACGATCGCGATCGGCGATCAGGCCAACGACTTGGCGATGTTCGCGCGCGCCGGCCGCTCGATCGCGATGGGCAATGCGACGGACGCGGTGAAGGCGCAGGCCGGCGACGTCACCACCTCCAACGACATGGATGGCGTCGCGCATGCCATCGACAATCTGATTCTCGGGAGAATGATGTGAAGCAACTGATCGCCTTCGATCTCGACGGCACGCTGGCGGAAAGCAAGCAGGCGATCCGCCCGGAGATGGGCGAGGCGCTGGCCGATCTGCTCGGCGTGGCGCATGTCGCGGTGATCTCCGGCGGGGACTGGCCGCAGTTCGACAAGCAGGTCGCATCACGCCTGCCCGATCGCGCCGACCGCGCGAAACTGTGGCTGATGCCGACCACCGGCACCAAGCTCTACACCTTCCGCGACGGGCAGTGGAGCGCCGTCTACGCCGAATTGTTCTCCGACGCGGAGAAGACGAAGATCATTGAAGCCTTCCACGCCAGCCTCGCCGCGACCGGCTTCGTGCCGGAGCAGACGTGGGGCGAGCGGATCGAGGATCGCGGCAGCCAGATCACCTTTTCGGCGCTTGGTCAGCAGGCGCCGCTGGAGGCGAAGGAGAAATGGGATCCCGATTTCGCCAAGCGCAAGGTGATCCAGGCCGATCTGCGGCAGCGCCTGCCGGGCCTTGCGATCAACATGGGCGGCGCGACCTCGATCGACATCACGCGCGAGGGCGTGGACAAGGCCTATGGCCTCAAGCGGCTTCGCGACGAAAGCGGCATCGCGCTGGATGCGATGATGTTCGTCGGGGATGCGATCTTTCCCGGCGGCAACGACTACCCGGCGAAGGAATTGGGGCTGGATACCGTGCGCGTGCGCGATCCGCAGGATACGCTGAGCGTGATCGCGACAGTGGTGGCCTGCCAGAAATAGGGCGGCTTACCGCCCCTCCGCCACGATCGCCTCCGCCCGCTCGCGCAGCCGCTCCACCGCCGCCGCATGGATGCCGGGGGTGGAGACGATCACGCCGAAAGCGCGCGGATCGGGCTTGTTGAAGGTGAGCGGCGCGCCGAAGGCATCGCTCGTCGCCGCCCCGGCCTCTGCGGCGATCAGCGTGGCGGCGGCAATGTCCCACTCATTGCCCCAGCGCAGGGTGGCGACCAGATCGGCGCGGTCGTCGGCCACCATCGCCATGCGCAGCGCGATCGAATTGGGCTTTTCCACCGCCACCAGATCGCGATCGGCCTTGGGAAGCGAATCGGACGGCACACGCGCGCCGGGGAAGATGTCGCGCCCGCCGGCATGGACGCGCGCGCCGTTCAGCCGCGCGCCAAGCCCTTCGCCGGCATGCCATGCCTCCGTCCGCGCTGGGGCGTCGAGCGCCGCCAGCACCACCCGCCCGCGCTCAACCAGCGCGACCGACACCGCCCAGCCGCGCCGCCCGCGAATATAGTCCCGCGTGCCGTCGATCGGATCGACCACCCAGATGCGATCGTGCGCCAGCCGTTCCGGGCTGTCGGCGGTTTCTTCCGAAAGCCAACCCGCTTCGGGCAGCAGGGCGGAGAGCCGGGCGCGCAGCATCGCGTCCACGTCGAGATCGACCTGACACACCGGATTGCCCGGCGCCTTTTCCCAGCGCGCGAAATCGGTGCGCCAGCGCGCCATTGCCAGCGCGCCGGCCTCGCGGACGATCGCCGCGACCGCGTCGGCCAGCCCCGCGTCAGCCACCCGCGATCGTCATCCCGTCGATGCGCAGGGTGGGCACGTTGGTGCCGTAGCGGAATTCCAGATCGTTCGCGGGCGTGAGCTGGCGGAACATCTCCTTCAGATTGCCTGCCACGGTGAATTCCGCCACCGGCCGCGTGATCTTGCCGTCCTCGATCAGGAAACCGGCCGCGCCGCGGCTGTAATCGCCGGTCACGCCGTTCACGCCCTGGCCGATCAGCTCAGTGACATAGACGCCGCGCGCAATGTCCCCGATCAGCGTCTCCACCGGCATCACGCCGCCTTCGAGATAGAGGTTGCTGGTCGAGACGCCCGGCGCGCCGCCGACACCGCGCGCGGCATGGCCGGTCGGCTCCAGCCCCAACTGGCGGGCGGAGGCCGAATCGAGCAGCCAGCTTTCCAGCATCCCGTCCTCGATCAGCGCCATCGGCGACACCGGCAGCCCCTCGCCGTCGAACGGGCGGGAACGCAAGCCGTGCGGGCGATGCGGATCGTCGCGGACATGCACGCCCGGCGCGAACACCCGCGTGCCCAATGCATCGAGCAGGAAGCTCGTCCGTCGCGTGATCGACGAGCCGGAGATCGCCGCCGTCAGATGGCCCAGCAGGCTCATTCCCACGCGCGGATCGAACACCACCGGCAGCGCGCCGCTTTCCATCCTGCCGGGATCGAGCCGCGCCACTGCGCGTTCGCCCGCCTCGCGCCCGATCTTCTCCGCCGAATCGAGCAGATGCAGGTGGCGGGCGGAGTGGAAGGCGTAATCGCGCTGCATCCCGCCGCCTTCGCCCGCGATCACGCTGGCGGACAGGCCGAAGCCGGTGGTGCCGTAGCCACCGGAGAAGCCGTGGCTGGTGGCGAGCGCGATTACGCTGCGCGAGGCGCTCGCCCCGCCGCCCTCGCTGTTGGTGACGCCGGGGATGGCGCGCGCGGCATCTTCCGCCGCGGCGGCCGTCTCGCGCAATTGGGCGGGCGAGACTTCGGCACGATCCTCCAGATCGAGCGCGGGAGCCGCGCCGCGCAGCAGCCGTGCCTCCGGGGCGAGGCCGGCCCAGCGATCCTCCGGCGCTTCCCGCGCCATCGCCACCGCGCGCTCGACGAGGGCGTCCATCGCCTGCGGCGAGAGATCGGAGGTGGAGACGCTGGCGGAACGCTGGCCGACGAACACGCGCAGCCCGAGATCCTCGCTCTCCGAACGGCCCACGTCCTCCAGCTTGCCGAGCCGGACGGAGACTTCGCTGGAAGCGTCCGCCACGAAGATCGCATCGGCCGCATCCGCACCGGCCCGCATCGCGCGCGCCACGATATCCTGTGCGCGGTCGCGCGCCTGATCGGGGGTAAGCATGGTGCGGGACTTAAGCGCGCGTGCCCCAAAGTCCAGAGCGGATCGGGAGGATCACCATGCGCCATGCCCCTGACGGCCGGCGCCGTGCTCGGCGATCCTGCGCCGCGTGGCCGGGGAAGTGCCGTCGGGCAGCGCATCCGGCGCGAACCAGCCGGCCTCGGCGATCTCGCGCCGATCGGCGGCATATAGCGCGGCGGGGTCATCGGCCAGGACGACGAAAACCACGACGTGATCGTCCTTTGCCTCGCCACGATTGTGATAGATTCCGAGCAATCCCGCGATTTCGACCGCCGTCAGCCCGACTTCCTCGGCCAGCTCGCGCCGGATGGCGTCTTCCGCGCTCTCGCCCTTGTTCACGCCACCGCCGGGCAGATACCAGCCGGAGATGTAATGATGGCGGACCAACGCGATGCGTCCGGCCGGATCGATCAGCAAAGCCCGCACGCCGAAGGTGCGCGGACGCGCCACCCGCCACCACAGCCGCATTGCGCGACCGGCGATCCGGTAGCGCAACGCGACCAGGCCTCAGTTCCCGATCGAGACGCCGAGGAAGCCGGGGACGGGGCCGTTCCAGCCGTCGTCGGGGCCTTCGTCACGCGGCTCGTCGCGATACGGGCGCGCGCGGCGCGGCTCGGGCGCGTGCGCTTCGCGTGCCGGGCGCTCCGCCCGCTCCGGCGCACCACGGCCGCCGCGACGGCGGTCGCGCGGGCGATCCTCACGGGCGGAGGCCTCGCGGGAGGAAGCCTCGCGAGAGGGGGCGGCGCGGGCAGGCTTTTCCTCCTCCGCCTCGGCCGGGGCGGCGAGGCGGGGGATCTTCTGGCCGGTCAGCTTCTCGATATTCTGGATATTCTCCTCATCGTCCGCGCCGATCAGCGTATAGGCCACGCCGGTCGCGCCCGCGCGGCCGGTGCGGCCGATGCGGTGGACGTAATCGTCCGGGTGCCACGGCGCGTCGAAGTTGAACACATGGCTCACGCCCTTGATGTCCAGCCCGCGCGCGGCGACGTCCGACGCCACGAGGATGTTGATGTCGCCCTGCTTGAACCGCTCTAGCTCGGCCAGCCGCGCCGGCTGCTCCATGTCGCCATGGATTTCGCCGGAGGCGAAGCCGTGCTTCTTCAGGCTCTTGTTCAGTTCCCGCACGGTCGTCTTGCGGTTGCAGAAGATGATGGCGGTGCGCACGTCCTCGGCGCGCAGCAGGCCGCGCAGCGTGTTGCGCTTCTGGAAGGCGGAGCCCTTCGCCGGCACCAGCCATTGCGTGATGTTGATGTTGGTGGAGGCGGGCCGCGCGACCTCTATCATCTTGGGATTGTTGAGGAAGCGATCCGCCAGCTTCTTGATCGGCGGCGGCATCGTCGCGGAGAACAACAGGGTCTGGCGGCTGGTGGGCAGCTTGGTGCAGATCGTCTCGATATCGGGGATGAAGCCCATGTCGAGCATCCGGTCCGCCTCGTCGATCACCAGCAGGTCGCAGCCGGTGAGCAAGATCTTGCCGCGCTCGAACAGGTCCATCAGCCGGCCGGGCGTCGCGATCAGCACGTCGACGCCCTTTTCCAGCGCCTTCACCTGATCGCCCATCTGCACGCCGCCGATCAGCAGCGCCATCGAGAGCTTGTGGTATTTGCCGTATTTCTCGAAATTCTCCGCCACCTGCGCGGCAAGCTCGCGCGTCGGCTCCAGGATCAGGCTGCGCGGCATGCGCGCGCGGCTGCGGCCGTGGGCGAGGATGTCGATCATCGGCAGCACGAAGCTGGCGGTCTTGCCCGTGCCCGTCTGGGCGATGCCGATCATGTCGCGCATCATCAGCACGGACGGGATCGCCGATGCCTGGATTGGGGTCGGTTCGGTGTAGCCCGTATCGGCTACGGCGCGAAGCAATTCATCTGACAGGCCGAGATCGGCAAAGCTCATGGCGGTTCCGAGAAAGAGCAAGCGGGCGCACCCCGTCGCCCTATGGCTCGTCGGAACGCGATTGCGGCCGAAAAGTCAAGTTTTCTCTCGTGCGACGCGACGAAAACGCACGCTCAGCGCTTCGGCACGAGCGTGCGGAACTCCGCGATTTCGCAGTGCGCGCCGGATCGCGAGCGCAAGGCGTCGCGCCCGGCGCAGATCAGGCCGTCGCCTGTGCGCTTCAGATAGAAGCCGGAATAGAAGGTGAGCGTCGGGCAATTCGCGCCCAGCTTCGCGCGGAGCCGGCGGCCGTCGAGCGTCTCCAGATCGACATTGCCGTCCGCCATCGCGGCTGCGACGATCGCCTCCGCCGGCACGCATTTGGGCGCTCTCGCCTCACGCCACACGACGCGCGGCGGCGGGGGAGGGGGGCGATAAGGCTCCCGCACGCGCTGCGTCGGGTCCGCGCGCGGGATGCGGATCACCATGCGCTGCTGGATGATGACCTGCGCCCATTGCGTGCCGGCGAGATCGTCCGCGACCGGCCATTCCGCCGACACCAGAATCGGCGTGGCGGTGGCGAGCATCATCAGGGGCGGGACGCGCTTCAACATGGCAAATTGCAGCAGCCGTGGGCGATGGGATTTGAACGTCGGATGAATTGCATGGCATGAACATGTGCATGACTCCCGTCCAGACCCGCCTGATCGAAATCCTGTCCACGAAGCTGCCGCCGCGCGCGATCGTCACGGATCGCGATGCGATCGCGCCGCTGGAGACGGACTGGCGCGGGCGCTGGCACGGCCATGCGCCGGTGATGTTCCAGCCGGCCTCCACCGAAGAGGTCGCCGCGATCGTCTCCGCCGCCGCTTCATTGGGCGTTCCGCTGGTGCCGCAGGGCGGGAACACGTCGATGGTCGGCGGCGCGACGCCGCCGGCGGACGGCGGCGCAGCGATTCTCTCCACCCGGCGCATGAATGCGATCCGCGCGCTCGATGCGGAGGCCGGGCTGGCGGTTGTGGAGGCAGGCGTGATCCTTTCCGATCTCCACACCGCCGCGCTTGCCGCGGGGCGGCGTTTCCCCCTGTCGCTGGGGGCGAAGGGCTCGGCGACGGTCGGCGGGCTGGTCTCCACCAATGCGGGCGGCACGCAGGTGCTGCGCTTCGGCACGATGCGCGGGCTGGTCGCGGGGCTGGAGATCGTATTGCCGGACGGGCAGATCCACGACGGCCTCGCCGCGCTGAAGAAGGATAATCGCGGCTATGACCTCACGCAATTGCTGATCGGCGGGGAAGGGACGCTGGGAATCGTCACCGCCGCGACATTGCGGCTGGTGCCTGCGGTCGCGGCGCGCGCCGTGGCGTGGATCGGGCTGGCCGATCCGGCGGATGCGCTGGCGCTGCTCCGCCACTTCCAGCGCGCGAGCGAGGATGTGGAGAGCTTCGAGCTGTTGCCGGGCACGGCGCTCGAAGCGGTGTTGCGCCATATCCCCGGCACCCGCGCGCCTTTGTCGGGCGCTCATCCGTGGCACGCGCTGGTGGAAGTGACCACCGCCGACCCCGCCGCGCCGCCGTCCGCGATCGTGGAGCGGGTGCTCGCCGCCGCATTGTCGGACGGGCTGATCGCTGACGCGGCGATCGCGGCGAGCGAGGCGCAGGCCGACGCCTTCTGGCGCATCCGCGAATCGATCTCGGAGGCTGAGCGCGCCAGCGGCCCGGCCGCGCAGCATGACATCTCCGTGCCGATCGAGACGATGCCGCGCTTCATGATCGAGGCGGCGGCGCGGTGCGAGGCGCGCTTTCCCGGCGCGAGCGCCTTCGGCTACGGCCATCTCGGCGACGGCAACATCCATTTCCACGTCCGCGCGCCCGCAGGCGCTGAGCAGAAGCGCTGGATGGCGGAGGAGGCGCCGGCGGTGACGCGCTTCGTCGACGATCTGGTGGTGGAGGCGGGGGGATCGATCTCCGCCGAGCACGGCATCGGCCAGATGAAGCTGACGGAGCTGGCGCGGCTCTCTTCCCCCGCCCGGATGACGGCGCTGCGCGCGATCAAGCGGGCGATGGACCCGAAGGGCATCATGAACCCCGGCAAGCTCGTTATGCTTGCGCCGGAAGGACAGGGCGAATAGGGCCGGTCGATCCGGGCCGACGCGGCCCGATCCGTTTGTTCGAGACCTGGAGAGAATAATGGCCAGCGCGCCGCAGCAGCTTCCGCTTTTCTACAATGGCCTGGAGCCGCTTTCGAGCGAGCTGCACGCTGAATACCGCCTCCGTCCCGCCACCGCCGCGCCGTTCCTGGCCACCCAGCATGCGATTCCGCTGACGGTGGAGGAATTCCCGCTGGCGCAGCGTTTCATGCCGATCGTGTTCGGCGCGGGCGAGGATGCCGTGCCGCTGGCGCTGATGGGGCTGAACGAGGGCATCAACGTCTTCATCGATGCCGATGGCAAGCTGACCGACGAGAATTTCTACGTCCCGGCCTATGTCCGCCGCTATCCGTTCATGCTGGCCCGCCTGCGCCCGGACGCGGAGGAGCTGTCGCTGTGCTTCGACCCCACCGCCGACACGGTGGGCAGCTTCGAGGAAGGCGACCTGCTGTTCGAGAACGGCCAGCCGAGCGAGCTGACCCGCAACATCCTGTCGTTCAACGAATCGTTCGAGCAGGCGGGCGCGCGCACCGGCGCTTTCGTGCAGGAGCTGCGCGAGCTGGAGCTGCTGATGGAAGGCGAAGTCTCCATCCAGCATGAGGGCTACGCCCAGCCGTTCGTCTATCGCGGCTTCCAGATGGTGAACGAGGAGAAGCTGGCGGATCTGCGCGGCGATCAGCTCCGCAAGATGTCCAAGTCCGGCATGCTGCCGCTGATCTATGCGCATCTCTTCTCTCTGTCGCTGATGCGCGATATCTTCGCGCGGCAGGTCCGTCTCGGCCATCTGCCGCAGCCGGTGGCCAACGCCTGAACGAGGGAGCAGACGCGATGACCCGACCGATGATGGACGCCCGATATTCCAGCGTCGCAGTCGTGCTCCACTGGGCCATCGCGCTGCTGGTGCTGTTCAACATCGTCGTCGGCATCGGGCATGATCCGCTGCCGGCGCTGCGCGCGCTGATGCCCGCCCACAAGGCGGTGGGCATCACCGTGCTGGCGCTGACGGCGGCGCGGCTCGGCTGGCGCATCGCGCATCGCGCGCCGCCGCTGCCGCCTGAGATCGCGCCGTGGGAGCGCGGTGCCGCCCATGCCGTCCATGCGCTGTTCTACGTGCTGCTGATCGTCTTGCCGCTTTCCGGCTGGCTGATGGTGTCCGGGCCGGAGCATCGCCGCCCGCTCACCTGGTTCGGCGCGTTCGACATCCCCTATCTGCCGGCCTCCGCCGCCAGCGCCGATCTGGGCGGGACGATCCACGGCCCGGCCGGCTGGCTGATGGTGGCATTGTTGGCGATCCACATCGGCGCGGTGATCCGGCACCAGTTCATCCTGCGCGACAATCTGCTCGCCCGCATGAGCCTGCGATCCGCGCGATAAAATCGGCGAGCCGCTGTTCGCGGCTCTTGCAACGTCGCGCGCGGCTCTTATGTTGTTGGTGCGTGGTGACGTGTCCCCCCTTTCGCGGCACCGCGCGGCACGCCTCTGGCGTGTCTCCTCCCTGAACCTTGGCCGCCTCGCGTTGCTACGCGAGGCGGTTTTTTTATTCGGCGGCGAGCGTCCCCGGATTGTCGAGCGCTTCCTCCGCCAGCGCGTCGATCATCGCGCGGATCAGGGCCGCCATCGGCTCCACGCCCGCGCCGGG
>JAYRJH010000472.1:0-2083 GCA_041906415.1 Sphingomonas sp.
TTCATCAGCGGCCGCAGGGCGACGCGGCCGATGCCGAGGATCAGCATCGTCACCGCCGCCGCCTTCAGCAGGCTGAAACCGATCGCCTGCGTCATCTCCAGCGGCGTGCCGCGCAGGGCGGGGATCAGCACCAGCAGCGGGCCGACGGCGAGGTCCTGGGTCATCAGGATGCCGAGCGCGCCGCGCCCGAGCCGCGACGGCAGCTCGCGGCGCTCCGCCAGCAGGCGCAACGCGATGGCGGTGGAGGACAGCGAGAGCGCGGCGCCCAGGGCGACCGCCGTCGGCCCGCTCAGGCCCAGCAGCACTCCGCCGCCGGCCAGCAGCGCGGTGGTGACCGCCATCTGCAGGCCGCCCAGGACGAACATCGTCTTCGGCAACTGGCGCAGCCGTTCCACCGGCAGCTCGAGCCCCACGGTGAACATCAGGAACACGATGCCGAGCTCGGCCAGCGCCTGCGGCGCATGGATGTCGTGGACCAGGTTCAGGAGGGCCGGGCCGATGAGCAGGCCGGCGGCGAGATAGCCGACGATGGAGCCGAGCTTCACGCGTTCGGCCAGGGACGCGCCGACGACGGCGGCGGTCAAGATGATCAGGGTATCGATGAAGATCGAGACGTACTGGCCGTTCATTTGCCCCCTTGCATTGAAGGGTTGTGCGCAACGCCGCAACCCAGGCCATGACTATGCGCGGTTGTACCGCGGCAGGAGAAGACCTTTGTCGCAATACGCCCGACAAGACACGCTGCACACGATGATGTGCATGGGGCGATTTTCCACCTCGTGTACCAATGCTGATTGGGAACGGACGAGGTGTATGATTCATTATATCTCAGACCTCGCGGCAACGTCCCCGCTGCCGCGCGAGTTGCACCATCCGTTTCCACCCATCCACAATGAAAGCCCTCCGCATTGATGACGTCACCGGCACCCTTCAGCGGAAAATGCGTTCTCGTGGTGGAAGACGAGACGCTCATCGCCATGGAGATCGCCGCGATCCTCGAAGAGGCGGGGGCGGAGGTGATCGGCCCGGCCAGCAGCATCGAACAGGCGCAGGCGCTGCTGGCGGCGGGGGCGTCCGCGCCGGATGCCGCTCTGCTGGATATCAATGTGGCGGGAGCGTCTATCGACCCCGTGATCCTGGCGCTCAAGGATCGCGGCGTTCCCTATGCCTGCATGACCGGCTACACCGCGGGGGATGCCGCCGGGCTGGCCGCCGGCGTGCCGGTGATCCGCAAGCCGTTTCCGCCCGAGCAGATCATGGCGGCGGTCACCGCGCTGCTGGAACGCTGAAGCTCAGCTTCCTCCCGCACCGTCGCGCGCGCGCCACTCCACCAGGTCGGTCAAGGTCGAGGCGAGATCGCCGTAGTCTTCGATGGCCAGGAACTGGGCGATTTCGGGACCGCCCTTGCGCAGGGGAAACAGAGCATACTCATGGGCGAAAAGCCCGCCGGCGGTGGTCGTGCATTCGCTGACGCCCAGGACCGGCGCGCGCCGGTCATAGGACAGGCGGTAGAGATCTTCCCACGGTGCTTCGGGTTCCGTCGGCATCATCTCATCGAGATAGCGGCCGATGATGTTGAAGCCGGTGGCTTCGATAACCCGGGTTCCCGCCAGCCGGTAGCGGATGCGGAAGGGATCGAGTTCGACATCGCAGAGCAGGATGTTGGGCAACGCATCCTTGAATGCCGCCGGGTCGAAATCGGCACGATCAGGCACGTCGCCGCGCCGATGCGCCATCCACCATGCGTGGAGGCGGCGCACCATCGGCGATTTGACCTGCTCGATTCCCTCATAGATGCCCACGGAATCCCACAGATTGCCGCTACGTCGTGCCGGGCGGCGGCGGTCCCAAGCACGCGATCGCCGTAACCCGCTGAAACGGATGAAACGAACGGATGATGGGATGGGAACGTTAACTGGACGTGAAGGCGCCAGGCGAGGGCGGCCGTGGCGCGGTGCGCCGGATACCGCCGCAACCAGAGGTTCCGGCCTTGCGGCCGGAACCTGTCGGTATACCTGGAGCGGACGGCGCGGCGGCCCGCTTCCGCCTAATGCTTCAGCATATCGTCGCGCGCCTGTTCGGC
>JAYRJH010000473.1:0-2065 GCA_041906415.1 Sphingomonas sp.
CCGGAGAGCATGTCCCCCAGCATCGTGAAGGTGATCGGCACCGGCACGAACCGCAGGATCGCGACCCACAGCACGGAAAGGCCGACGAACCAAAGGGCGATCTTGCCGCCGATACGAAGCACCCGGATCATGGGGCGGTGGTTAGGACGGATCAGGGGTGGGGAACAAGCGGGATGCCGTCAGGCGATCGCCGCCCGGCACGGAGGCCGGGCGGCGGTTCACAATGGAAGATGCGGAAATCTCAGGCCGGCAGCAGCCTTTTCTCGCCCGCGATGCGCATCATCGCCTTCTGCAGCTTCTCGAACGCGCGCACCTCGATCTGGCGGACGCGCTCGCGGCTGACGCCATACACCTGGCTCAATTCCTCCAGCGTCTTGGGATCGTCGGTCAGGCGGCGTTCGGTGAGGATGTGCTTCTCGCGATCGTTCAGGTCGTCCATCGCGGATACGAGCATCTCGTGCCGCACGTCGGCCTCCTGCGATTCGGCGAGCACGCTGTCCTGCAACGGCGCGTCGTCGGCCAGCCAGTCCTGCCACTGGCCCTCGCCATCCTCGCGCATCGGCACGTTGAGGCTGGTGTCGCCGCCCATCGCCATGCGGCGGTTCATGCTGACCACCTCCGCCTCGGTCACGCCGAGGTCGGTGGCGATCTTCTGCACGTCCTCGGGACGCAGATCGCCGTCCTCGAACGCGTCGAGCTTGGCCTTCATGCGGCGGAGGTTGAAGAACAATTTCTTCTGCGCCGCCGTGGTGCCCATCTTCACGAGGCTCCACGAACGCAGGATGAATTCCTGGATCGAGGCCCTGATCCACCACATCGCATAGGTGGCGAGGCGGAAGCCGCGATCCGGCTCGAACTTCTTCACGCCCTGCATCAGGCCGATATTCCCTTCGGAAATCAGCTCGCTGACCGGCAGGCCATAGCCGCGATAGCCCATCGCGATCTTCGCCACGAGGCGCAGGTGCGAGGTGACGAGCTGCGCCGCGGCCTCCGTATCGCCATGCTCCTGAAAGCGCTTGGCGAGCATATATTCCTGTTCGGGTGCCAGAATCGGGAACTTCCGGATCTCGGCCAGATAGCGGTTGAGGCTCTGCTCTCCGCCGAGCGCAGGGATCGTCGCGGGGACGTTGCTGCCGTTTGCCATGATCGTAAACCCTTTCCCCTTGCGGAAAAGCCGCGAGGTCCGATGATAGGCGCCTCGCGATATTCTCCGTTCTTATACGTTAAGCTGAATGAACAGTTCCTGCATGTCCGCAGGCATTGTGCTTTCAAACGCCAAAGCGTTCCTTGTTACAGGATGAATGAACCCGAGCCGCGCGGCATGCAAGGCCTGGCGGCGGAAACCGAGCGCGTCGAGGATCGCGCGATGCGCCTGCTTCGTCCGGCCGTAGACGGGATCGCCGACAAGCGCATGGCCGAGCGAGGCCATATGCACGCGCACCTGATGCGTCCGCCCGGTTTCCAGCCGACATTCGACCAGGGCGGCGTCGCGCTTCAGGCGCTCCACCGTGCGATAATGGGTGACGGCGCGCTTGCCGCCCGCGACGATCGCGATCTTCTTGCGGTTCTGCGGGCTGCGCGCCAGCGGTGCGTCCACGCTCCCGGCGGGCGGCGCGGGCTGGCCGGAGACGATCGCGAGATAGCGGCGGTCGATCGAATGGTCGGCGAACTGCTTCGCCAGCCCTTCGTGCGCGCGATCGGTCTTCGCGGCGACCATCAGGCCGGACGTGTCCTTGTCGATTCGGTGGACGATCCCCGGCCGCGCCACGCCTCCGATTCCGGAGAGCGACCCTCGGCAATGATGCAGCAGCGCGTTCACCAGCGTGCCGTCGAGATTGCCCGCAGCGGGATGGACGACCAGCCCGGCGGGCTTGTCCACCACGATCAGGTGATCGTCCTCGAACGCGATCGAGAGCGGGATGTCCTGCGCCTCGTTATGCGCGGGCGCGGGGTCGGGGACGGCGACGGCGAACACCTCTCCGGCGGCGGCCTTGCGCGCCGGCTCGCGGACGAGATGGCCGTCGCGCGTAACCTTGCCGCCCGCGATCAGCACCTTCAGCCGCTC
>JAYRJH010000474.1:0-2057 GCA_041906415.1 Sphingomonas sp.
CTGAACTGGAAGACGAGGCGATGTTCCGTCTCCACCACCTCCGGCGGGGAGTGAAGGCGCAGGCGTTCCGGGTGGCCGGTGAAATCGGTGACGGTGACGAACAGGTCCAGCGGCTGCCCCGGCGGCAGCAGGCGCGGGCCGCGCGGCGCTGCCGCCATGGCGTCGAACGCGTCGAGCAGCATCCCGGTGAAGCCCGGCCCGCTGAACGGCGGCTCGAACCAGCGCGAGCGGACGAAATGGGAGAGCTTGCCGCGCACCTCTTCGCGCGTGTTCTCGTCGATCGATTCCAGCTTGTCGGCGCTGCGCCCGGCGGCCATCCATGCCAGCGGCAGCGCCCATGCCTTGGAGAAGCGCGAGGCGGGCGCGGCGGCGGCATCGATCAGCGCCTCCACGTCGCCGCGCTCCAGCCACATGCCGGTCAGCGGATCGAGCGACTGGCCGGAGGCTATCGCCTGCGCAAGGAAGATGCCGTTGATCCCCCCGGCGCTGGCGCCCGCGAGGATATCGGGCAGGATGCGCAGGCGGAGCGAGGCTTCCTCCGCCATTTCGTCCAGCAATCCCGCATAGACGCCCGCCGTTCCCGTCAGAATCTCCCCGTCGTGGCTGGCGCGGCTGGCGCGGGCCAGATGCCACACCTCCTTGGTGATGCCGTGCATGTAGACGGCGAGGCTGATCCCGCCATAGCAGACCAGTGCCAGCCGCAATTCCTTCTCGCGCAGATGCGTGGCCGTCATGCGCTCACCAGATCGGCCCAGATCGGCAGATGGTCGCTCGCGGTGCGGGCGACGAGCGAATGGTGGACCCCGCAATCGACCACCTTCAGGCCGGGCGACACCATGATCCGGTCGAGCCGGCCGACCGGCCGCCGCGCGTGGAAGCTGGGGCCTGTATCGGCGAAGGAGAATTCGCGGTCGAAATCCTTCAGGCAGCCCGCCGCGCGGGTCCATTCGTTCAGGTCGCCCATCATCACGGTCGGATGCTGGCGCAGGCTGGAGGAGACGTGCGTCAGGATCGCATGCGCCTGCCGCCGCCGCCACAGGCCGGAAAGATCGAGGTGCATCCCGACCACGCGCAGCAACTGCCCGTTGACGCGCAGATCGGCCATCACCGCCCCGCGCGGCTCCAGCGCGGGGAGGTGGATCACCTCGCAATCCACCACCTCGGCCGATTTCGGCACCAGCAGCGCGTTGCCGTGCCATCCCATCGAATTGGCGCGCGCGCCGAAATTCACCGGCTTCCAGTCGCTGTGCTCGTCGATCAGGTGCGGCGGGATCACGGCGGCGCGCGCGCCGAAGCGCCGGTCGGCCTCCTGCAGCGCGATCACGTCGGCGTCGATCTCGCGCAGCACCTCCAATGTGCGATCGGGATTGCGGCGACGATCGGTGCCGATCCCCTTGCGCATGTTATAACTGGCGACGCGGATCATCTTGCCCTTTCATGTGGGCGTTGGGCGGAGGCCGGCAAGTGGCGCCGTCCGGCCGTTCCATGCGGGCAGATGCTGTTCTCGATCAGGTCGTCGTCGTCCACGGGCCTTGCTCCGGTGCGGATATCCCGCTGGGCTGCCGGCCTTGCTGGAAGGGGAGCCGGCTGATGTCAACGACATAAGGCCCGGGAAGTTTCAGCCCCGGTGCCGCGCTTCCGACAGGTCCAGCTCGCGGGTCAGCTTGCGCACCGTCTCGCTGCCGATCTCGCGGTTGCGGGCCAGGGCGAGGAGCTTGTCGCGCTCCGCCTTCACGCCGACCAGCCGGAATTCGGTGACGAGCCGGTCCTGCGCGCGCGTCTGGTCGGAACGGTCGCCGGCCAGCCCCTCGATACGCTCGCGATACAGGTCCATCACCCGCGTGCCGGCGGCCGCATAGAGGTCCGGATCGTCATGGTCCTCGGCCAGCACATGCTGGCGCCGCTCGATCGCGCGGATCGCCGCCTCGGCGGTGGCGATGCGGGCGGCATCCTCCTCCGCCTGCCGCGACGGCTCCGGAGGCATGGTCAGTTCCTTGAGCAGGATCGGCAGCCCGATCGTGGCGAGGATCAGCGACACGATGATGACGCCGGCCGCC
>JAYRJH010000475.1:0-2041 GCA_041906415.1 Sphingomonas sp.
CCATGGCGCGCACCCGCGCCGGGTCCACCGGCTTGGGCGTGCCGGGATAATAGAGGCCCGCGATGCCGCACATCAGCGCGCTCCCGTCATGCGATCCGCCACGCGGTCGATCGGGCCGAGCGCGGCCAGGAAGCGTCCGATCGCGGCGCGGGCGTCAGGCTCCTCCGCCGAAACATGGATCGCCACCGCCGCCTGATCCCCGCCCAGCATCCGGGCCTTCAAGGTGGCGAATTTCACGATCTTCTCATCCCCGGTGACGATTCCGCCGACGCGATACCATGTGCCGACGATGCGCTCCACCGGGCGCTCCATCGGGCCGGGCGCGGTGATCCGCAGCGCGGAGCCGCCTGCGATGCCGGCGGCATCCTCCACCCGCACCCATCGATCGTTCTGCCGCAGCGCGCCGGTTCCGAACGCGCCGATCTTGTGTCCCTCGCGCTGGCTGGCGAAGACGGCGATCGCGAGATCCACCGCACCGCCGCGCCGGTCGACATAGCGTCCGAACAGATAATGATCCGCGCCCGGATAATAAGGCTGCCATGGCGCGCGCGTGCTGAGCGGCGCGCGACGCCAGCCCGGCACGTCCGGCAGGGCGATCCGTTCCGGCAACACCGCCGCGCGAGCTGCGATCGCCGCGCTCCAGCCGACGAACGCGCCCGCCGTCGCCAGCACCAGAGTCGCCGCCGGGATCAGCGCGAGCCGGTGGCGCAACGGCGTCTGCAACGTCGCGGGATCGAACGCCGGATCGTCCGGCGCGCGATCGAACCAGCGCCAGCCAAGCGCCATCACCAGTGCCATCACCAGCCCGAAGAACACCCAGCCGAAAACGATATGGTCGAACCCGGTGGCCGCCTCCACCGAGGTGAGGTGCGCGGCATAGATCGTCCCGAAAGCGCGCGCGCCATTGGCGATCACCGGCACGACGATGCACACCGCCATGAACACCGCGCGCCGCGTCCACGAGGTGAAGCAGACATTCGCCACCAATGCGCCGTAAGCCAGCATCGCGATCAGGAATTTCGAGCCGGAGCACGCCTCGGCGACCTCGAAATAATAGCGGCCCGCATGGATCAGCACGCCGTCTACCTCAGCCGGCACGCCGGACAGATGGAGCAGCGGCAGGGTGATTCCCACCGTGATGCGCTGCAACGGCGGCTCCAGCATCTCGCCGAACGGAACGAGGAACAGGGCGTAGCAAAGCGGGAACAGCAGCCCGCGCGCGACATTCGCGCCGAGCAACGTCACCACCGCGCCCTGCACCATCATCACCAGGCCGAATTGCCGGGCGAAGGACACGCCCGCCGCATCGCCGACCAGCCATCCGAACCCGCCCAGCGCCACGATCGCAAGGCCGGGCCACCAGCTTTCCGGCCGCAGCCGCGCCAGCTCGCGCCGCCTGATCCACACCAGCCACGCCACGACGGGGCCGATGAACAGGCAATGGCCGAAGGTCGTGCTGGTCCACCAGATCCGCGCCATGGCGGCAAGGTCGCGATGGAAGGCGGCGAGCAGCAATGCCGTCACCAGCGCCAGCGCAGCCAGCGCGCGACGCCATTCATGGGGGTAAGGCGTCATAGCCCCAGCAGCGGATCGAGCGGGGCGAGCGCGGTTTCCCAATCGTAGCGCGCGGCGACCCTCGCCCGCGCCCGCCGGCCCAGCGCCTGCGCGGCCGTGGGATCGGCCAGCAGGTCATTGACCGCCGCGACGAAGCCTCGCGCATCGGCCGCGACGCGGATCGTGCCGTCATGGTCGATCCCTTCCGCCGCGGCGACGGAGGCGACGACCGGCCGCGCCATGGCCATCGCCTCCAGCACCTTGTTCTGGATGCCGCGCGCGAGCTTCAGGGGCGCGACCACGACGGCAGCAGCCGCGAGCCATCCGCGCACGTCCGCCACCTCGCCGGTGACGATCACGCGATCTCCCGCCAGCGCGCGCACCTCCGGCGCGGGCGCGCGGCCGACGATCGCGAAGCGGGCGCCGGGGATATGCGGCAGCAGATCGCGGGCGAACCATGTCACCGCGTCGATGTTCGGGCGGTAGT
>JAYRJH010000027.1:0-14486 GCA_041906415.1 Sphingomonas sp.
TCGCGATCGGGCCATGGGGCCTCGCGGCTGAGTTCGATCTGGATCATGTCCCGCCTATATGCGCCGCATTTCCGTCCGGCTACGCCTTATGCGTCCGGGCGGAGCCGGGCGACGCCGGTCCTGGGATCGACCAACGTCACGTTCTGCGCCGTCTGTATGCGCCACTCACTGCCGCGATGCGTCACCACGGCGACGATCAGCGTGTCCACGTCATGCGGGCCGGCGGGATGCGCCGCGCCCGCGCTGAGCCGGGACCAGAAATGCAGGATCGCCGCGTCGTCGGAGATCGGATCGACGTCCGGCGCGTCGTTCGCCAGTGTCGAATCGCTGTAGATCGTCGCATGGATCGGCGCGTGACCGGCGATGATCTGGTCCACGCCGCGCCAATAAGTCCCGAAGCGGTTCACGAAAGTGGCGTCGGGATGGAACAGCCGGCCGAAAGCCTGCATGTCGTGCGCGTTCCACGCCTCCGCGAAGCGCGCGACAAGGGCGGCCATCTCCCGCTCGCTGCTCAAGCCTCGCCCTCATAGGCCGCGACGATGCGGCCGACGATCGGGTGGCGCACGACGTCCGCCGCCGTGAAGCGGCAGAAGGATATGCCCTCCACGCCTTCCAGCCGCGCGGTGGCGTCGGCGAGGCCGGAGGAGGGAACGCCGCCGGGAAGGTCCGTCTGGTTCGGATCACCGCAGATCACCATCCGGCTGTTCTGGCCGAAACGGGTGAGGAACATCTTCATCTGCGCGGGCGTGGTGTTCTGAGCCTCGTCGAGGATCACGAAGGCGTCCGCCAGCGTGCGCCCGCGCATGAAGGCGATCGGCGCGATCTCGATTTCGCCGGATGCGATGCGGCGCTCCACCTGCTCGGCGGGGAGGCAATCATAGAGCGCGTCGTAGAGCGGGCGGAGATAGGGATCGACCTTCTCCTTCATGTCGCCGGGCAGGAAGCCCAGCCGCTCGCCCGCCTCCACCGCCGGGCGCGAGAGGATCAGCCGCTGCACCGAGCCGGAGATGAGCTGCGACACCGCCTGCGCCACCGCGATATAGGTCTTGCCCGTGCCTGCCGGGCCGAGCGCGAAGATCATGTCGTGCGTGGTCAGCTCGCGCATGTAATGCGCCTGCGCGGGCGTGCGCGGCACGATCGTCTTCTTGCGCGTGCGGATCATCACCGAGGGCGCGGGCGCGCGCTCGGCCGAGACGATGCCGTCGAGCGTCGGCTCCGCCGCCATGGCGATCGCGGCGTCGACCAGCCCGGCGTCCACTTCCTCGCCGCGCTGGATGCGGGCGTAGAGGTCGTTCAGCACGTCGCGGGCCATCGCGACCTGCTCGGCGGTGCCCTCCAGCCCGATGCGGTTGCCGCGCGCGGTGATATAGACGCCGAGCCGGTTTTCCAGCGCCACCAGATTCTGGTCATATTGACCGAACAGCCTGGGCAGCAGTTGCGGCTTGTCGAACAGCACATCCACCCGGCTGCGTTCGCCGGATTGAGCGGGCACTGGCTTTCGGCTCATGCGTCTCCTTCGATTCGCGCCGTCATGGCGCAAGCACAAGGTGCGTATCGCCGGGCTGATCCGCAAGCGGGGAGATCGCGCGCGCGGTCAGGGAATTGGGGCCGGCATGGACAAGCTCCACCTCCACCATCGCGCCGATCGGCGCATCCGTCTGGAGGTGGACCGATTGCAGCCATGGCGACTTGCCGAGCATCTGCCCCGGCAGCTTGCCGCGCCGCTCGATCAGCACCGGACAGCGCCGCCCGACCGAATCTTGGTTGAAGGCGAGCTGGTCGCGGTTGAGCGCGGCCTGCAGGCGCTGGAGGCGCTCGTCCATCACCTCGGCTGGGATCTGGCCTTCCATCGTGGCCGCCGGGGTGCCGGGGCGAGGGCTGTATTTGAAGCTGAACGCCTGCGCGTGGCGCACATGCTCCACGAGGCTCAAGGTCTCGGCGAACTCGGCCTCCGTTTCGCCGGGGAAGCCGACGATGAAGTCGCCCGAAAGCGCGATATCGGGGCGGGCGGCGCGCACGCGATCGAGCACGCGGAGGTAGCTGTCGCGGGTATGGCTGCGGTTCATCGCCTTCAGCACGCGGTCGCTGCCCGATTGCACCGGCAGGTGGAGGAAGGGCATCAGCTTCTCCACGTCGCGATGCGCGTCGATCAGCCCTTGCGTCATGTCGTTGGGATGGCTGGTGGTGTAGCGGATGCGCGACAGCCCCTCGATCCGGTCGAGCGCGCGGATCAGGTCGTGGAGGCCGCGCGTATCGTCGCTCCAGGCGTTGACGTTCTGGCCGAGCAAGGTGATCTCGCGCGCGCCGGCGTCCACCAGCGCCTTCGCCTCGTCGACAATCTCCGCGAACGGCCGGCTCGTCTCCGCGCCGCGCGTATAGGGGACGACGCAATAGGTGCAGAATTTGTCGCACCCCTCCTGCACCGTCAGGAAGGCGGACGGGCCGACCTTGCGGCGCGCGGGCAACGCTTCGAACTTGGACAGGACGGGCATGTCCGTATCCAGCGCCGCCTCGCCGCGCGCGGCGTCCGCCACCAGCTTCGGCAGGTTGTGATAGGCCTGTGGGCCGACCACCACGTCCACCTTGGCGCGGCGCACGATCTCCTCGCCCTCGGCCTGGGCGACGCAGCCGGCGACGGCGATCATCCTGGCCGGATCGTCCTTCCGCAGGCGTCCAATGTCGGAATAGACCTTCTCGGTCGCCTTCTCCCGGATGTGGCAGGTGTTGAGCACCACCAGATCGGCGTCGGCGGCGTCGGCGGTGGCGGTCAGCCCCTCGGCGGTCATCAGTTCGGCCATGCGCTCGCCGTCATAGACGTTCATCTGGCAGCCGAACGACTTGACGTGGAAGGTTCTGGGCGGGGTCTTGCTCATCGCGCGCGCTATATCGGAAGCCTTGGCGGATCGCCACCCGCCGCCGCGATCCTGCGCCGCGCCTCCGCCGCGATCGCCTTGCGGCCGGGGAAGTCGTGCGGGTCGAAGGGGTCGCAGAAACGCAGCGTCGCGGTGAAATGCCCGCGCCGGGCGAGCACGCGCTTCGCATGGTCCAGTCCCGGTTCGTCGCCCACCCATGCCAGCTCGCGCGTGGCGTCGCCGTAATCTATCCGCACCGGCTGGACCAGCACGCCCGGCGGCGGGGGATCGAGCACCGCCAGCAACGCCGCCTTGAAAGGCAGCAACTCGCTGCCGTCCCCCGTCGTGCCCTCCGGGAAGATGGTGATCGCCCATGTCTCGGCCAGCGCCTCGCGAAGCTGGTTGATCTGGTCCGCGATCCCCAGCCTGTCCTCGCGGCGGACGAAGATCGTGCGGTTGAGCGTGCAGAGCCAGCCGACCAGCGGCACGTCGCGCGTCTCCGCCTTGGCGACGAAGGCGCTGCCGTTCACGCCCGCGAGGATCGGGATGTCCATCCAGCTCAGATGGTTGGCGAGGAACATCACGTCGCGGCGCAGGGGCGTGCCGATCACGCGCCGACGCGCGCCGATCGCGCGGCCCACGGTGGCGAGGAACAGCTTCGGCCAGGGGGAGGGGAGGCGAAACAGCCGCCACAGCAGATGCAAGGGCACCGCGACGACAAGCGCCGCGAGGATGATCGTCAGCCGGAAAACGCTACGAACCGCGTCAATCCTTGCGGCTGAGGCTCACGCCGTAAAGCTCCATGCGGTGATCGACCAGCCGGAAGCCGAGCTTCTCCGCGATCTGCTTCTGGAGCTGCTCAAGCTCCGGATCGACGAACTCGATCACCTTGCCGGTTTCCACATCGATCAGATGATCGTGGTGCGCTTCCGGCGAAGGCTCGTAGCGCGCGCGGCCGTCGCCGAAATCGTGGCGGTCCAGGATGCCGGCCTCCTCGAACAGGCGCACGGTGCGATAGACGGTGGCGATCGAAATGCCCGGATCGATCGCCGAGGCGCGCGCATAGACTTTTTCCACATCGGGATGGTCCTCCGCCTCCGACAGGACGCGCGCGATGACGCGACGCTGCTCGGTGATGCGCAGGCCCTTTTCATGGCACAGGGCTTCGAGGTCGATCTTGCGAGGCATGTCACCCATGTAGTCGACAAAGCCTGTTGCGAAAAGCGCTACCGACTCGCAATTTGGATCGATCGCGCTTTTCCTCTGGAAAAACAGGGGCAAGAGCGGAGGTCAAAGACCCGCCCGCGCCATCAACAGGTTGAACAATCGCGCGTCGGTGGCTGATGACGCGCCCGCCATGGGGCCGAAGCCGCCACATTCCAGACATGCCGCCTGCACGCCGCCGCCGATCGCCAGCCGCCGCATGTCGCCGACGGCGCGGAGCAGCAGTTGGCGGCGTTCCCATGCGACGCGCGCGAAGGCGTCCGCGGGCGCGGCGCTGTTGTCGTCATCGTTGTTGTTGTTGGCGATCTGCCGCGCCAGCTCTCCGGCCCAGCCCGGCTTCTTTTCGAGATATGTGACCTGCACGTTCGCCGGATCGAGCTTCGCGCGCTTCGCCGCCTCGTCCACCGCGTCCTTCAGCGAACCGAAGCGATCGATCAGCCCGAGCTGGCGCGCGGTGCCGCCGATCCATACCCGGCCCTGCGCGATCTCGTTCACCTTGTCCGCCGGCATCTTCCGCGATTGAGAAACGCGGGCGATGAACTGGGAATAGCCATGTTCGATCGCGGACTGGAACATCGCGTCCGTCGCCGGATTGGTGCCGGCCATCACGTCCGGCTGGCCGGAAAGCGGGGTGGTGCGCACGCCGTCGGTCGTCACGCCGATCTTGGCCAGGGTGTTCTCGAACGTCGGGATGATGCCGAAGATGCCGATCGATCCGGTGATGGTGGAAGGCTCGGCGAAGATCACGTCGCCGGGCGTGGAGACCCAGAAGCCGCCGGACGCCGCGACGCCGCCCATCGAGACGACGACGGGCAGGCCCTGCCGCTTCGCCTCCAGCAGCGCGAGCCGGATGCGCTCGGACGCGGTGACGGAGCCGCCCGGCGAATCGACGCGCAGCACCAGCGCCTTCAGCTTCTTCGTGGCGAGACCGTCATAGATGAACTTCGCGATCGTATCGCCGCCGGCGGTGCCGGGGGCTGCCTTGCCGTCCACGATGTCGCCCGCGACGGTGACGATGCCGATCTGGCCTTTGCCCGGCAGGGGATGCGCGTCGAGCCATGCGTCGTAGCTGATCGTGCGAAACCAGCCCGCCGGTTTCGAATCGTCGCCGCCCGCGATCTCCGCCACGCGCCGGCCGAACGCCACGCGGTCGCCCAGCTTGTCCACGATGCCGTCGGCGAGATTGGCCTGGGCGATATTGCCCTGGGCGCTTTCGACCACCTTGTCCGGCGCGGTGAGCCATTCGGCGATCTTCGCCTTGGGCCGCGCGCGGGCGATCGCTTCCTTCCACTGGTCGAACAGCCCGGTGTCGAGGACGGTCGCCGCCTCCTTCGCCTCCGGGCTCTGGTCGGTGCGGGTATAGGGTTCGACGAAGGACTTGTACTTGCCGACGCGATAGATGTGCGCGTTGACGCCGAGCTTGTCGATCAGCCCTTTGTAGTAGAGCTGCGTGCCGCCCGGCCCGGCGAAGATGGTGCCGCCCATCGGGTCCATCCACACCTCGCTCGCGGCCGCTGCGAGACGATAGCCGCCGTCGGTATAGCTGGTCGCGAAAGCGAGCACGGGTTTGCCCGCATTGCGTGCGCGCAGCAGCGCGTCCGCCACCTCGCCCAGCGAGGCCGGATAAGCGCCGCCGAACTTGTCGAGATCGAGCACGATCGCCTTCACCCGCGCGTCATCTCTGGCGTCGTCGATCGCGCGCACCACGTCGCGCAGGCGATATTGCCGCGTGCCGGATGCCTGGCCGCTGAGCAGCGCCATCGGGCTCAACTCCTCCGGCTGCTCCACGATCGGGCCGTTCAGGTTCAGCAGCAGCGCGCCGTCCTTCACGGCCGCCGGCGTCGGGCGGCTGTTGAGCGCGGCGAACAGCGCCCCGAAGAAAAGCAGCATCGCAATGAGCACCAGCGCATCCTTGATGCCGACCAGCAATTTCCATGCACCGCGCACCACGTTCATCGCGATCGTATCTCCAAGGAAGCCGACGATGTTCTAGCGCGAAGTGTGTGGTGTCGGCAATACGCCGTTCCGCGCCGGCTCGGGATCGAGCGCGGGCACTGCGCGCGCCGCCTCGCGCGGGTCGATTCCGGGGCGCGCGCCGGCAGGGAGAGGCTCGTCGCCGCGCATCGCGCTCGCGGCGCGCTGGATCGCGTCGATCAGGCGCGGATAGATGCCGCAGCGGCAGAGGTTCGTGATCGCGGCCTCGATCGCCTGTTCGCTAGGCGCGCGATCGCGATGGATCAGCGCGGCGGCGGCCATGGTGATGCCGGGGATGCAATAACCGCATTGCGACACATTGGCGTCGATCAGCGCGAGCTGCACCGGATGGGAGCGCTCTCGCGACAGCCCCTCGATCGTGGTGACGAACGTGCCCTCCACCTCGGCGAGCGTGATCTGACAGGATTTCACCGCCTTGCCGTCGATATCCACGATACAGGCGCCGCAGCTTCCCGTGCCACAGCCATATTTCGTGCCCGTCAGGTTCGATGCGTCGCGCAGCGCCCACAGCAGGGGCGTCTGCGGATCCATGCGATATTCGATCGCTTCGTTGTTCACGGTAAGACGGGGCATCGCCGCTCGATTAGGCCAAAGCAGCGCCCGACGCCAAGCCGGTTCGGTTGACAGCGATGACAGGCTGACGCAAGGGCGATTGAGCGCCTTGGTCGCGGAGAGGGGATTTCATGCACATCGACAGCAGTCCATCCGCCCCGGCGGCCGGCGACGCGGAACATGGCTATGACGCGCCCGACCTGCGCGTGTTCGTGTTCGCATTGTTCTTCATCTTCGGCGGCATCACCAGCCTGAACGATGTCATCATCCCGAAGCTGAAGGAGCTGTTCACGCTCAATCACGCGACCGCGATGCTGGTGCAGACGGCGTTCTTCCTCGCCTATGCGCTCTTTTCGATCCCGGCATCCGCGATCGTCCGCCGCTTCGGCTATATGCGCACCGCCGCGATCGGCCTGATCGCGATGACGGCGGGATGCCTGCTGTTCATCCCGGCTTCGTCCAATGCGGCCTTCGGCATGTTCCTGATCGCATTGTTCGTGCTGGGGGCGGGAATCACCATCGTGCAGGTGGTGGCGAACCCGCTGATCTCCCTGCTCGGAAAGCCGCAGACGGCGCATAGCCGCCTGACCTTCGCGCAGGCTTTCAACTCGCTCGGCACCACGCTGTTTCCGCTGGCGGGATCGGCGCTGATCCTCGGCGGGCTGGCGAATGTCTCCGCCGCATCGCTCACCGGACCGGCGCTGGACGCCTATCGCGCGGAAAGCTCGCGCGCGATCGTCCACACCTATCTCGGCCTCGCGGTCGCGCTGGTGGTGATCGCCGCCGTCGTCTGGACGCGCCGCAACCGACTGAGGGAGGAGCAGGACCATTCGGGCGGCATGTTCCATGCCTTCACGCTCCTCTCGCGTCCGCGCTTCGCCTTCGGTGTGGCGTGCATCTTCCTTTACGTCGGCGCGGAAGTTTCGATCGGGTCGATGATCGTCAATTACCTGATGCAGTCCAATGTGATGGGCCTGCCCGAACAGGCGGCGGGCGCGCATGTGCCCTTCTATTGGGGCGGCGCGCTGATCGGGCGGTTCATCGGCGCATATGTGCTATCGCGCGTCTCGCCGGGCAAGGTGCTGGCGGGCGTCGCGGCGGGAGCGATCACGCTGATCCTGATCTCCGCCAACGCCACGGGCGCCGCCTCCGGCTGGGCCTTGCTGGCGATCGGTCTGATGAACGCTATCATGTTCCCCACGATCTTCAGCCTCGCGAGCGAAGGGCTGGGCGCGCGGGCGGCCGAAGGCTCCGGGGTGATCGCCACCGCGATCGTGGGCGGCGCGATCGTGCCTCCGCTCACCGGGCATCTGGCGGACGTGAGCGGCAGCCTGCATTTCGCCCTGCTGCTGCCCGCGCTCTGCTATGTGGTGATCCTCGCCTTCGGCCTCTACGCCCGCAAGCCGCTGGAGGGCTGAGGATCAAATCCCCAGCGCGGCGATTTCTTCGTCGTCGAAACCCAGTTCACGCAGGATCGCCCCGTCGCGCCGCTCGCCGGCCATGACGGGGCTGACCGTTTCGCTTTTCGAATAGCGCGGCGCGGGTGCGGGCTGACGGACGCCGCCGGCTTCCACGAAGGTGCCCCGCGCGCGGTTGTGCGGATCGTCCCAGGCCTCGTCGAAGCCAAGCACCGGAGCGAAGCACACGTCGTGCCCCTTGAACGCCGCGACCCATTCGTCGCGCGTCCGCGCCTTGAACAGAGAAGTCAATTCCTCCTTCAGCGCGGGCCATTGCCGCGCATCCATCTGCGCGGCCCATTTCTCGTCGGACAGGCCCATGACGGCGCGAAATTCCGCGTAGAATTGCGGCTCGATCGCGCCGAGCGAGATGAACTTCCCATCCTTCGTCTCATAAGTGTCGTAGAAATGCGCGGCGGTATCGAGCAGGTTGGTGCCACGCTCGTCGCTCCATCGTCCCATGGCGCGAAAAGACCACATCATGGACATGAGCACGGCGGACCCGTCCGTCATCGCCGCATCCACCACCTGGCCTTCCCCGGTGCGCTGGGCATGGAGCAGGGCGGCGAGCATCCCGAACACCAGGAACATGCCGCCGCCGCCGAAATCGCCCGCAAGGTTGATCGGCGGCGTCGGCTTCTCGCCCTTGCGGCCAAGCGCGTGGAGCACGCCGGAGATCGCGATATAATTGATGTCGTGTCCCGGCTCCGGCGCCATCGGGCCGGTCTGGCCCCAGCCGGTCATGCGACCGTAGACGAGCTTCGGATTGTCGGCCAGCAGCACGTCCGGCCCCAGACCCAGCCTTTCCATCACGCCCGGCCGAAAGCCCTCGATGATCGCGTCGGCGGACTTGACGATCCGCCGCACAGCCTCGATCGATTTCGGGTTCTTGAGGTCCAGCCCGATCGACTTGCGGTTGCGCAGCAGCGCGTCCTTGCCGTCGACCGTCAGGCCACCGCCGCGCGCGGGCCGATCGATGCGGATCACCTCCGCCCCGTGATCGGCCAGCATCATGCCTGCGAAGGGGCCGGGGCCGATGCCGGCGAACTCTACGACGCGGATTCCGGCAAGGGGCGGGGTGCTCACGGCATGTCTCTCCTGCATATATGTTCGGCCATCGACTATCCCGCCCCGCCACGCCCGACAAGCGGAACATGACAATTGTTATGGTGGGCCGGACGGTCTTGTCTTTATCGACCTCCCGGCCCATCACCCCGTGCGACAAAGTATCAAGAGAGGGGCGAATGGGAATCACGGCTCATGCAAGGCGCGCGCGCGTCATGGCGGGCGTGGCGATGGCGGCAAGCCTGTCGCTGGCGGCATGCGGGGCGGACGGGGAACGGCCGAAGACCGCCTCCAGCGCTCCGGCGAAGGCGGGCGCGCCCGGCCCCGCCTATTCGCACGATCCTTACCCTTCGACCTATCATGCCTATCCCGGCGTGCCGACGCTGGTGCGCAACGTCACCGTCTTCGACGGCGAGGGCGGGCGGATCGACAATGGCGCGGTGCTGTTCGCAAATGGCAAGATCGTAGCCATCGGCCAGACGCTCGACGCGCCCGCCGACGCGACGGTGATCGACGGCCAGGGCAAGTGGATCACCCCCGGCGTGATCGATATCCACAGTCATCTCGGCGATTATCCCAGTCCCGGCATCCGTGCGCTCTCCGATGGCAATGAGGCGACCAGCCCGATCACGGCGGACGTATGGGCGGAACATAGCGTCTGGCCGCAAGACCCCGGCTTCGGCCGCGCGCTCGCCAACGGGGGCGTGACGACGCTACAGATCCTGCCCGGATCGGCTAATCTGATGGGCGGGCGATCGGTGGTGCTCAAGAACGTCTATGCCCGCACGGTGCAGGGGATGAAGTTCCCCGGCGCCGCCTATGGCCTCAAGATGGCGTGCGGCGAGAATCCCAAGCGCGTCTATGGCTCCAAGGGGCGTGAGCCTTCCACCCGCATGGGCAATATCGCGGTCGATCGCGCGACCTGGGCGAAGGCGCAAAGCTACAAGCGCAAATGGGATCGCTACGAGCGCGAAGGCGGCGAGCCGCCCGAGCGGGACATCGGGATGGACACCTTGCGCGGCGTGCTGGCGGGCGAGATCCTCGTCCACAACCATTGCTATCGCGCGGACGAGATGGCCAACGTCCTCGATATGGCGAAGGAGTTCGGCTATAAGGTGACGGCCTTCCACCATGGGGTGGAAGCCTACAAGATCGCCGACCTGCTGAAGGCGACCGACACCTGCGCCGCGGTCTGGGCCGATTGGTATGGCTTCAAGATGGAAAGCTATGACGGGATCGGCGCCAATCTCGCGCTGCTGGAGAAGGCGGGCGCATGCGGCATGATCCATTCGGATGATGCGAACGGTATCCAGCGGCTCAATCAGGAGGTGGCGAAGGCGCTTTCCTCCGGCCGTCGCATCGGAATCGACATTCCCGATGCGGTGGCGTGGAAATGGTTGTCGCTCAACCCGGCCAGGGCTTTGGGCATCGCCGACAGGACCGGCAGCCTGAAAGCCGGCAAGATGGCGGATGTGGTGCTGTGGAACGGCAATCCGTTCAGCGTCTATACCCGGCCGGAGAAAGTCTGGGTCGACGGGGCGTTGCTCTACGACGCCAACGATCCGAAACGGCGGCCGGTGAGCGATTTCGAACTGGGTCAGGCCGGCGAAGGAGACGTGAAATGATCCGCGCCCTGCTCCTTTCCGCCGCTGCCCTGGTGGCGGCGCCCGCGCAGGCGGAAACGATCGCCGTGACGGGCGCCACGGTCGCGCTTGGCGACGGCGGTGCGCCGATCCCCAACGGCACGGTGGTGTTCCGCGATGGCCGCATCGTCGCGGCCGGCGGCAATATCGCCGTGCCGGCGGGCGCGGAGGTGATCGACGGCCACGGCAAATGGGTGTCGCCTGGTCTTGTGGCGGGCTTCACCAATCTCGGCCTGCAGGATGCGGGCGGGATCGAGGAGAGCAACGACACCTCGGCGCGCAATAGCCCCTTCGCAGCCGCGATCGACGTGTCCACCGCGATCAACCCGGCGGGCGTGAAGATCGCCAACGAGCGGCTGGCAGGCATCACCCGCGCGCTGGTCGCGCCGGGCGCGGGCGGGTCGATCTTCGCAGGGCAGGGGGCTGTCATCGACCTCGGCGACGACGCCGATCCGGTGACGCGCCCGCGCGCATTCCAATATGTCGAGCTCGGCGAGCATGGCGCGCGCGAGGCGGGGGGCAGCCGCCCGGCGGCCTACGCCCTGTTCCGCGACGCCTTGTCGCAAGCGCAGGACTATCGCCGCAGCCCGGCAACCTTCGGCGGGCGAGATCGCGGCTCGCTTGTCAAGCGCGGTGATGCGGAGGCGTTGCTGCGCGTGATTGACGGGCAGGTGCCGCTGGTCGTCCATGTCGAGCGCGCGAGCGATATCCGCACCGTGCTGGGTCTGACGCGCGATTATCCGAAGCTGCGCCTCGTGCTCGCCGGCGCGAGCGAAGGCTGGCTCGTCGCGGGTGAGATCGCCGCCGCCAGGGTGCCGGTGGTGGCCGAGGCGCTTGCCGACCTGCCCGAGAGTTTCGAGGCCGTGGCGGCAACCGAATCCAATGTCGGCCGGATGCGCGCGGCCGGCGTGCAGGTTGCCCTTTCCGCCGCCGGAGTCTCGGGCGGCGAGCGCAACATCCGCCAGTTCGCCGGCAATCTGGTGGCGATCACCCGCATCCCCGGCGCGACCGGACTGGATTGGGGACAGGCGCTGGCGTCGATCACCTCCGGCCCGGCCGCCGCCTTGGGGATGGAGAATGAGATCGGTTCGCTCAAGCCCGGCCGCCGCGCGGACGTCGTGTTGTGGGACGGCGATCCTCTGGAGATCGAATCCCAGCCGGTTGCGATATGGATCGATGGCAAGCCGCAGCCGATGCGTTCGCGCCAGACGGAGTTGCGCGACCGCTATCTCACGCCGACCGAGGGCGCCTTGCCCAAGGCTTATGACCGCCGCTGAGGAATCATCATCATGTTCCTGAACTTCCTTGACGAATTGCGCAGCGCCGGCATTCCCGCGAGCATGAAGGAGCATTTGCTGCTGCTCGAAGCGCTCGACAAGGAGGTGATCGAGCGCACGCCGGAGGATTTCTATTATCTCAGCCGCTCGGTCTATGTGAAGGACGAGGGCCTGCTCGATCGCTTCGATCAGGTCTTCGCCAAGGTGTTCAAGGGGATAGAGACGAGCTTCGCGCAAGCCGGAGCGGAAATCCCTTCCGACTGGCTGAAGGCGGTGGCGGAGAAGTTCCTGACGCCCGAGGAGATGGAGGCGATCAAGTCGCTCGGCTCCTGGGATGAGATCATGGAAACGCTCAGGAAGCGTCTGGAAGAACAGCAGAAACGCCACGAAGGCGGCAACAAGTGGATCGGCACCGGCGGCACCTCGCCTTATGGCAATTCGGGCTATAATCCCGAAGGCGTCCGCATTGGTGGCGAGGGGAAGCAGAAGCGCGCGCTGAAGGTGTGGGACCAGCGCGAGTTCCGCAACCTCGACAACACCAAGGAACTGGGCACGCGCAATATCAAGATCGCGCTGCGCCGCCTGCGCAAGTTCGCGCGCGAGGGTGCTGCGGAAGAGCTGGACATCGACGCCACGATCGACGGCACGGCGCGGCAGGGCTGGCTCGACGTGCATATGCGGCCGGAGCGGCGCAATGCGGTGAAGCTGCTGCTGTTCCTCGATGTGGGCGGATCGATGGACCCGTTCATCAAGCTGTGCGAGGAGCTGTTCTCCGCCGCGACGAGTGAGTTCAAGAACCTCGAATTCTTCTATTTCCATAATTGCCCTTATGAGGGCGTATGGAAAGACAACCGCCGCCGCTTCTCCGAGCGGACGCCGACATGGGAAGTGCTTCACAAATTCCCGCACGATTACAAGCTGGTGTTCGTCGGCGACGCGGCGATGAGCCCTTATGAGATCACGCATCCGGGTGGCTCGGTGGAGCATTTCAACGAGGAATCCGGCGCGGTCTGGATGCACCGGCTGGCCACCACCTATCCGGCGGCGGTGTGGCTCAATCCGGTGGCGCAGAGCCAGTGGGGCTATTCGCAATCGACCAAGATCATCCGCGAGCTGATGAACGACCGCATGTTCCCGCTCACGCTGGAGGGCCTAGACGATGCGATGCGGGAATTGTCGCGCAAGCGATAGGACGACGGGGAAAGCATGCCGTCCGGGAAATCGGCGGCGTTCGGCTTTCTGTTCTGAAATGGCGCACCCGACAGGATTCGAACCTGTGGCCTCTGCCTTCGGAGGGCAGCGCTCTATCCAGCTGAGCTACGGGTGCGTTGTCCGGCGCGCCTAGCAGGGGCGGAAGGGAAAGGCCAGAGGGTTCATCGCTTTGTCGGCTTTGCGATCCGCACCGGCTGGAATTCGCCGAGACCACAACTCGCACCACGCATCATCGGGGTTTGATACAGCACCGTTATGATATCCGTCGAGCATAATTGGCTGAGCGAGGTTTCGTAGGCGAAGCGTCTTTCGGATGCGAGACCGGGGCAGGATTGCGGCAGCGTCACGCGGTAATAGCGATCGCCCGAAACGTGGAAATCGATCACGCGATCGTTCCGCACAGTGCTTTCGCGCAAAGACGTGATCGGGACGCAGCTCTGCGCCTTGCCGTCCGGCGTCGCGGCGGGAACGTCGTTGCGATCGCGCGCCGCGCCGGGAGAGGCGATGACGGCAAAAGCGATGGCGGCAGGCAGCAGGATACGCATTTCACACCTCCGTTCAGCCTCTCAATCAATCCCCGGCGAAAGCGTTCCGCAGTCGCGCGAAAAAGCCCTGCGCCTCCGGACACTCCTCGCCCGTCTCGGTTTCGCGGAACATCTCCAGCAACTCGCGCTGGCGCGTGGAGAGGCGGGTAGGGGTTTCCACGTCGATCTGGATCACCAGATCGCCGTGGCCACGCCCCTGCAATACCGGCATACCCGCGCCGCGCTGGCGCAATTGCTTGCCAGACTGGATGCCCGCTGGAATCTTCAGCTCGTGCGTCCGCCCGTCGAGGCCGGGGATGGCGAGCGTGCCTCCCAGAGCGGCCGTGGTGAAGCTGATCGGCGCGCGGGCGAACAGGGAAGTGCCCTCGCGTTCGAAGATTGCGTGGCGCTTCACATGAAGGAAGATATAGAGATCGCCGGCGGGCGCGCCGCGCGGCCCGGCCTCGCCTTCGCCCGTCATACGGACGCGTGTGCCTTCGTCCACGCCGGCCGGGATGTTGACGCTGAGCGTCTTGGTGCGCTCGACCCGGCCATCGCCACGGCAATCGCGGCACGGATCGTCGATCACCTGTCCGGAGCCGCTGCAGACCGGACATGCACGCTCGACCACGAAGAAACCCTGCTGCGCCCGCACCTTGCCGTGGCCGGCGCAAGTGGAGCAGGT
>JAYRJH010000476.1:0-2037 GCA_041906415.1 Sphingomonas sp.
TCAGCGCGATGATAGGCGCCCCGATCAGCAAGGCGCGAACCCAGCGGTCGAGCTCGCGGCGCGGCTCGCCGCGCGCGGCGATCTCGATCGCGACGCGGCCGCCCATCCGGTCGATATCGCGGTCGCCATAGGGCCGGTCGATCTCGATCGTCAGCCGGCGGCGCAGGTTGGTGGTGCCGGCCTGAACGCGGTCGCCGACGGCAACGGGTAGCGCCGCGGCCTCACCGGTCATCACCGCGCGGTCGACCAGACTTTCGCCGGCAACCACCACGCCGTCGATCGGGAACACCGCACCGGCATCGACCAGCACGCGGTCGCCGGGGGCGAGCGAACGCGCGGCAACTGGCGCTCCATCACGCGCCGACAGCGCCATCTCGGCGGCGACATCGTCGACCGCAGCGAGCGCGAGGATCGCGCTCCGCCGCACGCGGGTCTCGATCAGCCGCCCGATCAGCAGCAGCGTCACGAGCATCGTCGCGGTGTCGAAGAACACAGCCGCGCCGCCGCGCGCGAGCGCCGCGATCGACAGCAATGCGGCACCGCCCGCGCCGATCGCGATCATCAGATCGAGCCCGGGCGCGCGCAACCGGAGCGAGCGCCACGCCATGCGGAAGATCGCCGCGCCCGAATAGCCGAGCACCGGCAGCGCGAAAATGCCCGAGGCGAGCGCGATCCACCACGCGACGTCCGGGGCCAGGTCGGGCTGGGCGTAGAGGATCAGCGCCGCACCCATCGACCACATGCCGAATACCACCGCGACCGCCAGTCGCAGCGAAAGCGCGCGGATCTCGCGATCGAAACGCGCCGCCGTCTCGGCGAGGTCGTGGCGCTCGACGAGGCGGTAGCCGGCATCGGCAACGCGCGCGCGGATCGTCGCCACGCTGCAGATATCGGCGTTCCAGCGAACCAGCGCGGAGGAGGTGACGAAATGCACGCCGGCGTCGGCGACGCCGTCGAGCGTCGCCAGCCGCCGCTCGAGCCCGCGCGCGCAGCCGGCGCAGAACAGGCCGTCGACCGCGAAGAGCTGGCGCTGCTCCATCGCCGTCAGCGCGCGGCGATCGCGGCTCCGGCGGGCGCCGTTCCGATGCCGAGCAGATGACCGTCGACGACCTTGCCGTAGAAATCCTTCTTCGAGTGGAATTGCTTGGCGGCGTCGGCGATCGATCCGGTCTGGCGGGGATCCTTGGGCCGTTCCTGGCTGTCGATCCAGGCCGCCACGTCCCACGCTTGCTGGTCGGTCAGCGTGTTGCCCGAGCCGAGCGGCATGTTGGCCTTGACGAACGCGGCGGCGTTCTTGACCGATCCCATGCCCGCCCCCCAGTTGAAGCTGTTGGGCCCCCAGAGCGGCGGAAAGATCACGCGGCCGTTGAGATCGGTTCGGCCTTCGCCGTTGGTGCCGTGGCATTCGGCGCAATGCTGCTGGTAGACGCTCTGCCCGCGCATGCGGTCATAGCCGAGCGGCGTCTCCTTCAGTTTCACGAAGCCGGCGCCCTTCAGCTTGGTGTTGGTCGGCGCGCCGGTCGCCAGCCAGTGGAAATAAGCCTGGAGGTCGATATAGACTTGGTCGCCGGCCTTGGGCGGTCCGCCGCTCGGGCTGGCCTGCGCGTTCATCGAATAGGTGAAGCAGCCCTTGAGCCGATCCTCCATCGTGTTGATCTTCTTGTTCTTCGAGCGATATTCGGGATAGCTCGTCCACGCCGCCCACATCGGCGCCGAATCCGCCTTGCGACCGCCGTCGAGGTGGCAGTTGCGACAGGCGAGCCCGTTGCCGACGAATTTCGACGCCTGGGTCCCGGTATTCTCGAAGATCGCGAGGCCGTGGCGAATCGCATCGCCCTCGGGTCCGTCGGGGATCTTGCTCATCGGCGGCGGGGTGAACGCGACCGGCCCACTCGACGCGGACGGCGTGGCGTCGGGCGCCGGCGCGTGGTGGAATTCGTCGCGGACCAGCACCGCGAACACGAACAGCAGCACACCGCCGGCGATCGCGTAGATGCCGCGGCGCGCGTCGCGAGCCCGCTGGTGGTCGCGCGGTGG
>JAYRJH010000477.1:0-2024 GCA_041906415.1 Sphingomonas sp.
CCCCTGATCCGCCACGCGCGTCACGATCTGCCCTCCTTCGCGCGTGACGGCGAGCGTTACCCGGCCCCCGCGCGGCGAATAGCGCAGCGCGTTGCCGATCAGGTTGACGAGGATCTGGAGCGCGCGGCGGAATTCGCCGATCGCCATCAACGGGGCGTCCGCGCCTTCCACTGCCAGCGTCACTCCCGCATCGGCGGCGCGCACCGCGAACAAACCGGCTGCGCGGCGGAGCACGTCGGCGAAATCGACCACCTCGAAATCGATGCGGAAATCCTCGCGCTCAATCGCCTCGATATCGGCGAGATCGTCCACCAGTCCCATCAGATGCCGCCCCGCGCTGGCGATATCGGCGGCATAATCGACATAATGGGGATCGAGTGGCCCCTGGTCGGCGGCGTTGATGCTGTCCGCGCCGGCGATGATCCGGGAAAGCGGGCCGCGCAATATCCCGTCGAGCCGCAGGTTGAACGCGGGCGGGTCTTGCGGCCGCGCCTCTTCCACAATGGACAGGAAGGTGCCGCCCGCGAAGCCGGCGAACGCGCCGGTCGCATTGCGTCGCGCGATGCCCGCAAGCGTGACCTGCGCCCCGGTGCCGCGCATCATCGCCGCTTGCCCATCGAAATCGCGCTGCGCCGCCATGCCCTCCAGCAAAGCCATGCCGCCCCGCCCGTCGGGGAGCAGGGTGAACAATTCGGTCAGTGGCTTGCCGATCAGTTCCGGCCCGTGATGCCCGGAAAGGCGGGTGATGCGCAGCGCGGCATCCACTTCCCACAGCCAGTCCGCCCCCGCCGGCGACACGGCGTTCCACGGCGCGGGCGGGATGCCGCGCCACGCAGGTCGTTCCCGCAACGGAGCGACGGAGAGCGAAACGCCTTCCGCCCCTGGCGTGGCGCGCACCCAGCATTCCAGATCGGCATCCGCATCCGCGATCACCAGCCTCCGCTGCACGAGGATTCCCAGCCGCCGCGCCAGCCGTGCCATCGTCGCGAGCTGCGGCACGGCGAGAAGGTCCCCCACCGCGCCGCCCGCGCGATCGTTGAGCGCGACGAAATCCGCGTCGGCGGAAACCAGCCGGTCGGCGCAGTCCAACCGTGCGGTAAGCGCCGTTCCCTCGTTCATTCGGAGTGCTGCCGGGTGAGCGCATCGATCGCGCTGCGAAAATCCGAATGAAGCGCAAGCGGCGCGAGCGCCTCGCGCGCGGCCAGCACGGGGATGGCAGCGATCGTATCGAGCTGATCGGCGAAAGCCTCGATATCCCGGTGCGGATCGGCATCCGCGAGCAACAGCGCCACGCGCGCCAACGTTTCCCGCGCGAATCCATGCGCGCGCAGCACCAGCCACAGCCGATCTCCGTCCGGATCAAGCAGCAAGGCGCGCGCATCCGCGAAATCGATTCGCCGGGCATAAGCGATCACGGCGACAGCCAGTTCGGCGCAACCGTCGCTCAGCGCCGCGATCAGCAGTTCGGGAAGTTCCTCCGCCCGCGCATCGATCGCCGCCGCCAAGCGCAGCGCAGCGGATTCGATCCGTGCATTATCGTCATGCGCTTCCATGCAGCGCAGCGCCGCTTCCGCCAGTGCGCCGTCGCTGGCATGTCCTTCGCGTAACGCCGCAGCGACCCACCAGATGATCCGCCGATGAAGTTTCGCCGGCAACACCGGTTTGCCTTCCAGCAGCATATAATCCCGTGCGGCCGCGGCGATCACCTTGTCCTGATCCGCCGCCAGTCGCGGAAGGAGCGTCGCCGCCACGCCCGGCTCGCGATTCGCGTCGAGCGCCGCGCCGAGCAGGGCGAGGCGGGTTTGGTGGATTACTTCCTCCATAAATTCCCGGTCGCGCAGCAGCCCGGCATCGGCCAGCCGCCGCGCTATTGCGGAGATATCGGCGGCGTCGCCCACCAATGCGCGCGCGCAATCCTCCAGCAGGGCACCGATCGCCGCGTGGACAGCCGCCCGGGTGCGATCGTCGAGCCGCCCCCGCTGGCAGAGGAAGAAATCCTCGATCGCCGTATCCAGCCGCCGCCT
>JAYRJH010000478.1:0-2023 GCA_041906415.1 Sphingomonas sp.
CGGGGCAGGCGGCAGGCGGCTCCGGCATCGGGCCGGGCGGCGTGGGCTTCGTGCTGGGGATCGCCAAGGCCTATACCACGCGCGTCGGCTCCGGGCCGTTCCCGACCGAGCTGGAGGATGCGACCGGCGAGCGGCTCGGCACGCGCGGGCGCGAGTTCGGCACCGTCACCGGGCGCAAGCGGCGCTGCGGCTGGTTCGACGCGGTGCTGGTGCGGCAGTCGGCGGCGGTGAGCGGCATCACCGGCATCGCGCTGACCAAGCTCGACGTGCTCGACGGGTTCGAGGAGGTGCGGATCTGCACCGGCTACAGGCTTCGGGGCGAGACGCTCGATTATTTCCCCTCGCACGCCGCCGATCAGGCGGAGGTGGAGCCGGTTTATGAAACGATCGAGGGATGGAGCGAATCCACCGCCGGCGCGCGGAGCTGGGCCGACCTGCCGGCGCAGGCGATCAAATATATCCGCCGCGTGGAGGAATTGATCCGCTGCCCGGTGGCGCTCGTCTCGACCAGCCCGGAACGCGAGGACACGATCCTGGTGCGCGATCCGTTCGCGGACTGAAAAAAGCAGAAGGTCCGGCGGGAGGGACCCGTCGGACCTTCCGGGAGAAACTCCCCGACTTGCTTACAGGCGCGGCGGCGTCGGCGCCGGTTCGGGCGTTTGCGGCGGCGTGGCGCCCGGCTGTTCCGGGGTGGTCGTCGTCGGATCAGGCGCGGTCGTTGTGGTCGTGTCCGACGGCTGCGTGCTGTCGGGCGGGGTCATCGCATCCTTGTGCTTCTTGCCATGCTTGCTCTTGGGCATGGTCTGCTGGTCGTCCGGGGTGCTCTGGGCGATGGCAACGGCAGGCATGATGAGCGCGCCGGCGGCGAGAATATGAAGGACTTTCACCAGATCTTCTCCTGTCTGTCCCTGTTGAGGATCAATATAGGTATGAAAATCGGATAAAGTTGGCGACTGGGCGCGATGGCACACCGGTTCGTCCATTAAATTTCTGGGCTGAAATATTGTTTCAACGACAGAATGTGCCTAGCAAAAGCCGGATCGTTCCTGTCTATTTGTTCAGCTTTACGATTCGCGTTTCAGCCGCATTGCGCCCGATGAAGCAGCGCCTGATCGGCCAGCACCAACGCCACCATCGCCTCCACCACCGGCACGCCGCGGATGCCGACGCAAGGATCGTGGCGTCCCCTGGTCGCGATCTCTGCGGCTTCGCCGTCATGGGTGATCGTTTCCACCGGCGTCAGGATCGAGCTGGTCGGCTTGAACGCGACGCGCAGCCGCAGCGGCTGGCCGGTCGAGATGCCGCCAGCGATCCCGCCGGCATGGTTGGCGAGGAAGCGCGGGCCGCCGTTGCCGGGACGCATCGCGTCGGCATTCTCCTCGCCGGTCAGCGCGGCGGCGGCGAAGCCGTCCCCGATCTCCACGCCCTTCACCGCGTTGATCGACATGCATGCGGCGGCAAGCTCGCTGTCCAGCTTGGCGTAGAGCGGCGCCCCCCAGCCGGGCGGCACGCCCGTCGCCTCGCACGCCACGATCGCGCCGAGCGACGATCCGGCCTTGCGCGCGGCGTCCACCTTCGCTTCCCAGCGCAGCGCGGCGGCCGCATCCGGGCAGAAGAAGGCGTTGCGGTCGATCTCCGCGTCGTCGAAACTGGCCGGGTCGATCGTGTCGCCGCCGATAGCTTCCACCCATGCGCGAATGCGGACCTGCGGCACCACCAGCCGCGCCACCGCGCCCGCTGCGACGCGCGCCGCCGTCTCGCGAGCGGAGGAGCGCCCGCCGCCGCGATAGTCGCGGAAGCCGTATTTCGCGTCATAGGTGTAATCGGCATGGCCGGGGCGATAGGCGCGCGCGACCTCCGAATAATCCTTCGAGCGCTGGTCGACATTCTCGATCATCAGGCTGATCGGCGTGCCGGTCGTCCGCCCCTCGAACGTGCCGGAGAGGATGCGCACGACATCCGGCTCGCGCCGCTGCGTGGTGAAGCGCGACTGGCCGGGGCGGCGCTTGTCGAGCCAGGGCTG
>JAYRJH010000479.1:0-2022 GCA_041906415.1 Sphingomonas sp.
CGATCCTCGATCAGGCCATCGCCCATGCCGATCTCGAGGGCGGCGGCGTGCGCGCGGCGGCGGTGCGCGAGATGCTGGGCCTTTCGGACAGGAGCGCGGTGCGCGACCTGCTCGGCCTGCTGCTGGCGGGCGACGCGCCCGGCGCGCTGGCGGCGCTCAGGCGGCAATATGACCTCGGCGTCGATCCGCAATCCGTGTTCCGCGCGCTTCTGGAGGCGGTGCACGGCGTTACGCTGGCGAAGGTCGGCGCGCCGGACGATCCCGCCCAGCCGGAGGAGGAGCGCGCAGCCTATCGCGAATGGTCGGCGAAGCTCTCCTTCGCGATGCTGCATCGGCTGTGGCAGCTGCTGCTCAAGGGGCATGACGAGGTGGCCCGCGCGGCGATGCCGATCGAGACGGCGGAGATGGCGCTGCTGCGCGTCGTCCACGCTTCGACGCTTCCCGATCCGGGCGAACTGGCGCGGCAGATAGCGAGCGGCTCCATCTCGGTGAGCGGCCCGGTCGCCGCCGGCGCCGCGCCTGTTCCCGCGCCCCGCCCGGCCGATGCCTTCGCGGGCGTGATGGCGCTGCTGGAGGCGCGCGGCCACCACGCGCTCTACCATCGCCTGCGCGGCAATGCGCGGCTGGTGCGCGCGGCGGAAGGGGAGATCGCGTTCAGCGGCTCCCGCCCGGTCGCCGCCGATACGCTGACCGAGCTGGCGCAGGTGCTGAAGGCGGAAACCGGCCGCGCGTGGAAGATCGCGATGGTCGACGAGCCGGGCGCGCCCACCCTGAAGGAAGCCGCCGACGCCGCCGAGGAAGCAGCGCGTCAGGCGATCCTCGATTCCCCCATCGTCGCGGCGGCGCGCGCCGCTTTCCCCGAGGCCGAACTCATCGACTGGCCCAAACGGAGCATATCGTGAAGGATTTGAACGACATTCTCGCCATGGCGCAGAACGTGCAGAACGAACTGACCAAGGCGCAGGAAAGCCTCGACACGATCGAGGTGGAAGGCTTGGCCGGCGGCGGCCTCGTCAAGGTGAAGGCATCGGCCAAGGGGCGGATCATCGGCGTGTCGATCGATGAGTCGCTGCTCCAGCCGTCGGAGAAGCAGATGGTGGAGGATCTGGTCGCCGCCGCGCTCAACGACGCGCGGGCGAAGGCGGATGCGGCTTCCTCTGCCGAGATGGCGAAGATGACGAACGGCCTGCCGCTGCCGCCGGGCTTCAAGCTGCCGTTCTGATCGGGCGCCGATCGGTTGTCCGGCGCGGGCGGTGGCGTTCCGTCCGCGCCGGTTCGCCGGTCAGCTTGCGGCGGCCGCGCAGTCGCCGATCCGGGAGCCTTTCACCTTCGTCTTGGTGGTGACGCTCTGGCCGCCCATGTCGGCCTTGGTCTCGCTCACGAGATCATAGCTCTTCGCGCCGAAATCGCCGGATATCTTGCTGTGGATCGCGCCGGTATCCCCGTTCGCGCCCTTGCAGGTCATCTCCGCATTGAGCTTGCCGCCCTTGATCTCGAACGTATCGTAGCGGCAGGATTGCATGCCTTTGCCGCCGAGCAGATCCTCCGGCGGGCGCTCGGCCTGTTCCTTGGTCACGCAGGCCTCGATCGTCTGCTTGCCGTTGGTGCTGAGCTGCTTCTTCATCGCGTCCGCCACCTGCGCCGGGGCATTGGCGATCTCGACCGAATCCACCGACACTTCGGTGCGCCACTTGCCCGGCTCCATCCGGATCGCATTGTCGGCGGCGGCGGACACGTCCGCGACGGAGGCGTTCTCGGCCTTCACCTCGGGCTTGTGGTTGTTGCATCCGGCCAGCGCCAGCGGAACCAGCGCGATCGCATAAGCGAGCTTCATCACCTTCGTCTCCCTCTCCGTTCCCGTCGTTGCCCGCATATGGCGGACCGGGGCTTAACGCATGTGCGCGTCCCCGTATCCCTGCCACCGGGATTCGGGAGGGGGAGGGCACGTTATTTCAGGCAGTTATCCAGCCCGTTGCGCTTCACCACGGCAACGTAACGCGCCAGCGCATTGCCGTGGCGGCG
>JAYRJH010000480.1:0-2022 GCA_041906415.1 Sphingomonas sp.
CGCTGCTCGCCCCGGCCGACGGGCGGGTGTTGCGCGCCGACATACCGGCGGGCGCGCCTGTCGCGCCGGGCATGTCGATCGCCACCGTCACCGCCGGTCCGCCGCTGCTGCGCCTGATGCTTCCCGAATCCGTCGCCGGAAAGGTCCAGCCCGGCGCACGCGTCGCGATCGACGATGACGAGGTGCCTCCCGGCGCGCGGCAGGGCCGGGTCATCCAGGTCTATCCCGCGATCACCGGGGGGCAGGTCCGCGTCGATGTGGCGCTGCCCGGCCTCTCCACGCAATTCATCGGACGCCGGGTGAGCGCGTCGGTCGAGATCGGTGTGCGCCGGGCGCTCGTGGCGCCGCGCCGATTCGTCGCCACGCGCTATGGCATGGATCAGGTTCAGGTCGTGGAAGGCAAGCGGCCGGGCACGGTTCCCGTGCAGATCGCCCCAACGCCCGATCCCGCCATGGTCGAGATACTGAGCGGCGCCACCGCCGGCGATACCCTGTTCGCGCCAAGGGCGGCGAGCCGATGAATCCCGGCCTGTCCGGCCGTCTCACCCGGGCCACCATCACCTCGCCGCTTACGCCGCTGCTGCTCCTCGCGGCGATCGCGGTCGGCCTGCTTGCGCTCCTTTCCATCCCGCGCGAGGAAGAGCCGCAGATCAGCGTGCCGATGGTGGACATCCAGGTGATGGCTCCCGGCCTCTCCGCCGCCGACGCGACCGAGCTGGTGGGCATCCCGCTGGAGACGATCGTCAAGAGCGTCGACGGCGTGGAGCATGTCTATACGCAGGCGCAGGATGACGGCGTGCTGGTGACGGCGCGCTTCCTGGTCGGTTCGAATCCCGAAGACGCGGCGATCCGCATCGAGGAAAAGCTGCGCGCCAATTGGGACAGGAAGCCGGTCGGCATCCCCGATCCCAAGGTGACGGTGCGCGGCATCAACGACGTGCCGGTCGTCGTCCTCACGCTTGCGCCGAAGCGTGGCGCGGCGGGCCAGTGGAACGACGCCACCCTTCATGAACTGGCCGCGAAGCTGCGCACGGAGATCGCCAAGGTCGACAATGTCGGCCTCAGCTTCCTCGTCGGCGGCCGCCCGGAAGAGATCCGCATCGCGCCCGATCCGGCGAGGCTGCGTCGATATGGCGTGCCGCTGGGCAACGTGATCGAGGCGGCGAGCCAGGCCAATCGCAGCTTTCCGCTCGGCGCCATCCGCGAGGACGGAAAGGCGGTGGGGGTGACGGCGGGGCGCGCGCTTTCGTCGGCGCGCGAAATGGGCCTGCTCACCGTGCGGTCCGCAACCGGCGCGCCAGTCTATCTCCAGGATATCGCGACCGTCACCCAAGGGCCGCGCGAGGATCAGGCGTGGGCGTGGCGCTGGGCGAAGGCAGCCGACGGCAAGTGGGATTCCGCGCCCGCCGTCAGGATCGCCTTCGCCAAGCGCGCCGGGGCCAATGCGGTGGTCGTCTCCGATGCCGTCCTGAAGCGCGTCGAAAGCCTCAGGGGCAAGTTGATCCCCGACGGCGTGGATGTCGCCGTCACCCGCAATTACGGCGAGACGGCGAACGAGAAGGCGAACGAGCTGCTGTTCCATCTGGCGCTCGCCACCGTCTCCATCGTCGTGCTGATCGGCTTCGCGATCGGCTGGCGCGAAGCGGTCGTGACGGCGGTCGTGATCCCGACGACGATCCTGCTCACCATGTTCGCGTCGAACCTGATGGGTTATACGATCAACCGCGTCAGCCTGTTCGCGCTGATCTTCTCGATCGGCATCCTGGTCGACGACGCCATCGTGATGATCGAGAATATCGCCCGCCATTGGGCGATGGATGACGATCGCGGCCGCGCGCAGGCCGCGATCGATGCCGTGGCGGAGGTCGGCAACCCGACGGTGGTCGCGACGCTGACGGTGGTCGCCGCGCTGTTGCCGATGCTGTTCGTTTCGGGATTGATGGGGCCGTATATGGCGCCGATCCCGGTCAACGCCTCGGCGGCGATGATCTTCTCCTTCTTCGTCGCCGTGGTGATCGCGCC
>JAYRJH010000481.1:0-2021 GCA_041906415.1 Sphingomonas sp.
CATCGGCGCGCGCGCGGCGAGCATCGCGGCGAGCGAGGTGAATTTCTCGCGCGGCGCGCCGTCGCGGGCATTGGCGACCTCGGCGCGCTCGATCCCCTGCCAGTCCCGGAACGTCACGACATCCACATCGCGCCGGGAGAGAAGCGCGTCCAGCCCGGCGCGGCCCTGCTTGCCGCTGTCCGCCGGCGTGTCCGCCGCGATCTGGTCCGCGATCAGGAAACCGTCCGGCCGGTTGGTGCCGATGGTGCCGGTCGGCCCGCGCCGCGCCCAGCCGACCGCATAGAGGCCGGGCGCGATCCGCCCCTCCTCATTGGCGAATCGACCGCGTTTCGAATCGTAGGGCACGCCTTCGATCGGCGGGGTGCGATAGCCGATGCAGCTCACCACCAGCCCGGCGGGAATTGCATAGGTTTCGCCGGTGCCGACGGCGCGCCCCTGATCGTCCAGCCGCGTGCGCTCCACGATCACGCGCTCCACCTTGCCGTCGCCTTCGATCGCGACCGGCATGGCGAAGAAATCGAAATGGATGGAAAGCGGCGCGTCAGGCTGCTTTTCCGCGAAGGCGCGCAAGTGGCTCACCGACTTGCGCAGGCCCGGCTCCAGCGCGGCATCGGCTTCCGCGGGCGGCAGGTCCGCCGGGTCCACGCGCGGCGCGGCGCGGGAGAGGTGGCCCAGCTCGCCCAGCTCCTTCGGCGTCATCGCGATCTCGTGCGGCCCGCGCCGCGCGAGGATGGTGATGTCGCGGATGCCATGCGGCTTCAGCGCGTCGAGCGCATGGGCGACGATATCGGAGCCGGCGAATTCCTCCTCCGTCTTGGCGAGGATGCGCGCCACGTCGAGCGCGACGTTGCCCGCCCCGACGATCACCGCGCCCGGCCCATCGAGCGGAGGGGCGAGGCTGGCGAAATCGGGGTGGCCGTTATACCAGCCGACGAATCCCGCCGATCCGACCACGCCGGGCAGATCGTCCCCCGGAATACCGAGCGGACGATCGTTGGGCGCGCCGGTCGCCAGCACCACCGCATCGTATAGCGAGAGCAGCTCCTCCACCGAAATGTCGCGCCCGACGGAGACGTTGCCGACGAAGCGCACGTTGTCGCTGAGCGCGGTCGCCTCATAGCGGCGCGAGACCGCCTTGATCGACTGATGATCGGGCGCGACCCCGGTGCGGATCAGGCCGTAGGGCACGGGAAGGCGGTCGATGATGTCGACGCGCACCTCCTCGCCGAACTGTTTCTGGCAGGCCTCCGCTGTGTAATAGCCCGCAGGCCCCGAACCGATCACGGCGACGTGGCGCATATGGCGTATCTCCTTGCCGGGCGGATGCTAACCGCTTGGCGGGAGAGGGCAAGCCGCTTATCGCGCGGGGCGATGTCGATGCTCGAAACCATTGCGACGATATTGGGCGTGGCGTGCGTCGCCCTGGCGGCGCGGCGCAACGTATGGACCTTTCCGACCGCGATCGGATCGGTGGTGCTGATCGGCATCGTCGTGTTCGAGGCGCGGCTTTACAGCGACGCATTGCTTCAGGGGTTCTTCGTCGCCGCCAACGTCTACGGCTGGTTGAACTGGCTCCGCTCGCGCGAGGAGCGGGGCGAGGTGGCGGTGGAGCGGATGAGCAGCCGCGCGCGCCTGGCATGGGCGGCGGGGGGGATCGCCGCGACGATCCTGTGGGGGGCGGCGATGCACCGTTTCACCAACGCATCCTATCCGTGGTGGGATGCGGGAATCGCCATCGCCAGCGTGGCCGGGCAATTGCTGATGGCGCGGCGGAAAATCGAGAACTGGCTGATCTGGATCGCCGTGGACCTCGCCTCCGTGCCATTGTATCTGGCGAAGGGGCTGTATCTGTTTGCGGGGCTTTACGTGATCTATCTGGCGCTGGCCTGCTGGGGCCTGTTCGACTGGCGTCGCGCCGAAGGCGGGCCGGCCCTCGCATGACGTTGCGCACGGTCTGCCTCCACGGCCCGGAAAGCACGGGCAAATCGACCACGACCGCGCGGCTGGCGCGGGAGTTCGGC